>JAQUAH010000072.1 GCA_028687345.1 Candidatus Omnitrophota bacterium
GTAATATCTCTGACATTAACAACTTGCCAATACAAATCGTCGTATCAAATGTATATTCGATCACCGGGGTCAATAGAGGATCCTGCACGCGCTCAAAACCGATTGGATTTACAATCTGGGAATGCACAAAAACCGGGATATTCTCCTGCTCGGCCAGCTTATATATAGGTAGGAAGATTTCATTATCAAGATATGTGCCATTGTAACTGCTGGCTAAAGAAATAACTTTAAACCCTAACTCCTTGGTCCGTTTTAACTCATCCAGCATCCCAGAAGCGCTATCTACCGGCAGAACTGCTGCACCGATAAATCTATCTGGATAATGCTTAATAATTTTAGCCACATTATCATTATAAATCCTGGTTACCCGGCTGATGCTGCCCAACTTCAAATGCGCATCTGAAGTTGGATAAGTTAAAACAGCTTTATCAATCCTCATCTCATCCATGATTTTAATTTGGGATTCAATGTCTCCCCAGCTCTTGGAGAAAAAATGGGCATTGTTTATAATATCCTGAGGCAACCAGTGGCTATGACTGTCGATTATCATTTTTGTTCTGTGCTTTTTAAGATACGCCCGGTCATTTCTTTTTCGTAAAGAGATTTGATTTCTTTCAGGGTCTTACTTCCAAATTCCTTTAAAACCGTCTTTTCAACTGCCTTTAATTTTAGGGTTAGAAAATAATAATCCGGGTTTAATTTATCTCCCTCGTATTTTAGGCTCGAGCCATCTTTTTCTTTGTTGGTGACATATAATTTGAATTCTTCGATAAATTTTTGCGCTTTCTTTAACTTATCTTCTTTAATTAACTCTTTTAAAATAAATTTATCGATCTGGAGTTGTGTGAATTTACGCTCAATCCTATCCAAAGATTCTTTTGTGGTCTTGTAAAGCCAGACAAGATAGCGTTTCTTTAGATTTTTCTTATCCTGTTTATCCATTACAATTATTTTTTCACTAACTTGACATCGTCAAAATAAAGCGCGCCCTTAGCAGGCGGCAAGACTTCGAACTGATAGCTTTTAAGCGGAAAATCCATAGTTGCATTTTTATCGGATGAATCTGGCTGCCAATCACCCCGCGCGAAGAATTCATTAAATGGACATACTATCCTTTTCCATCCCTTAAAATTATCTTCCAATAAAAAGCGCCACATCTCATTGCCATTATCTTTAAGGTCAAAGGCTATTTTTGCCTTACTGTCACTGCCATACATATAAAAAGAAATAGCACTGTATTCTTTCCAATCTATCGCCTCTGGCTTAACTAACCAACCGGCGTTTTTTGAATCCAGATTAAACCCCCTGGCTACCCACATATATCCGCCTGAAACAGCATCATAGGTTACTTTTATAGCCTGGTTTCCGGAGTTTTTTATATCGGTTGCCGCTGTTACTTCAACACTTGAGCCATTGCCAGCGCCAAAATCTAATGTGCCTTCCGGGCCTCCCGAAATTTCCACTTCAAAACCATCAATTACTAATTCGTTGTCTTGCGCAAAAGAAAAAGTTACGAAACATAAAAGAAGAAATATGCAAAAACTTAAACCTTTCATAGCCTCTCCTTTCTTTTATATGTTATATATTTTATTTATCCGGATGCACCTGTTTAAAGGGGATTACCGGAGCTGTCCATGGTGTCTGCTGGTTGATTACGGCAATTTCTAACGGGCAGACATTCGCAGGGACAGTCAAAGCAAATTTCACTGCATTTTCAATTGCTTCGGTAGTCATTAACCGCGAGGTATTGCCGGTTACCTCTTTTAATTTTCCCGTCAGGTCAGTATCAGTTACTCCCGGTAAGATTGAAGTTATCTTTATGCCATGGTCGCGTAATTCCCAGAACAAACCCTTAGAAAAAGCGCGTAAGCCCACTTTCAAAGAGCTATAGACCAGGAAATTCCTCGGTAAAGGGTCGCAAAGCGTCGAACCGGAAACCATATTGATAATCGCGCCTTGTTTACGTTGAATCATATCATTGATTACCAGGCGAATCAGGCGCACGTACCCTAAGTAGTTTGTATGCGCAAGCCTCTCAAAATCTTCCATTGGCTGCTCCTGGAATGGATACTGGCTGGAAACCCCCGCATTATTGATTAGAATATCAACCTTACCAAATTTTTCTTTAGTTTTGTTTACCAAGTTCTCTAAATCCGTTAATTTTGTTACGTCGCAGGCTACAGCCAGAACCTCTACTTTATATTTTTTGGCAATTTCATCTGCTGCCTCTTTTAAGGGCCCTTCCTGGCGCGCCGCGATGCTTAGGTTTATCCCCAGGCTTGCAGCCACAGAAGCGATTGCCTTGCCAATACCACGGCTGGCGCCTGTAACAATTGCAGTTTTACCTTTTAATTCGCTCATAACCTCTTTCTCCTTGCCCACAAGGGCATACCGGCGCAATTCCAATAGGCGCCAGGTATTATTTCCCGGCTTCTTTCTCGATTACTTCCTTAAAAATCTTTAAGTTATCTTTCGAGTGCTTATTGATAAATCCTTCCACCTGCTCGTCATTAAACTTGGCCTTTTCATCCATTTCAAAATGCTGAATCCAGGTTAATTCAATGCCGTCTGGCTTTGGCGTATAAAGCCAGATAATTTTCATATATTTAAAGGGGAATTTCGGTTCTTCCCTTTGCGCATAGGCAAAATATTTATCCTTGAATAAAAGCCTCCAGGATACCCAGGATTTTCCTTCGTCATCAGTCAAACGGAAGGTAATTTTATTTCCTTCTTTTTTTACAACTTCTGCTTTCTGATATTCTGTGCCGAATAATTCTGTCCAGCGCGGGATATCGTTAGAAATATCAAAAATCTTATCGTAAGGCGCATTGATGATAATAGAATTACAGGTATGTCCAATAAGACCTCCTATTCTTTTCCTGAAAGACTCAAAAGTATGGCTAAGTCGCTCTTTGCACTTAGCGAATGCGGCGCATTTTTAGGCATAAAGATAAATACGCCGGGTTTCATTTTGATTTTTTTACCGTTTAGAATAAATATGCCCTCTCCTTTTAACACGGTTACTGCTGCCTCGCGAGTTGAAGTATGCTCGGAGATATTACTGCCTTTAGCCAAGCACATCAGCGTATGATTGGAAATATCGGTTTTAACCAGCACCTTGCTGAAAACCCCCTCTTTGGGGAATTCCATCATTTTTTCCAGATTTTTAATTACGGACTGTTTCATTTTATACAAATGCCACGACCCTTGCCCAGGCAGCTCCGGTCTGTTTTATTTTTACAGGAAAACAGGCAATTTTAAAACCGTAATCAGGAAGCGCCTGCAGGTTTGCCAATCTCTCGATATGTATAAATTCTCTTTTCCTGCCGTAAAAATGCGCCGGGTATAGGGGCTTTTTCTCTTCAAGAAACTCTTTGAGCATAAATCTATAAGGCCTGTCTATACCCATAGTATCTACGCCGAAGATTTTAATGCCTCTATCTAAAAGATAATCTATCGCAGAAATATCTACTCCCGGATATTCCAAGAAATATTTTGGACTGCCATATAATTTATCAGAGCCGGTGTGGAAAAGAACGATATCTAGCGGCTTAAGGGAATAATTTATTTTTTTTAGCTGCTCCTCTAAATCAGAGGCAGTTATGGTCTCATTATTTTTTTTATGCGTAAGGTTAAGTTTTACGGCGTTAGAGTAACACCATTCTAGAGGTATTTCTTCAGCTGTTTTGGAAGGCCTTCCTTCGGATAATGAACCGTAATGAAAGGAGTAATCAAGGTGTGTTCCGATATGCACCGGAGAATGCACAATTTCTAAGGAAAGAAATTCTTCGTCAGGGAGGTCTTCTTTTTTTAAGATGCGCTTGCCTAAAAGATATTTTATCTTGCCCGAAAGCGTCTTAGCCATAATAACGCGATTAAACTTCTCTATGCCTGCTTTATGGCTGATCCGCTCAATATCAACGTGGTGAACCTCAAAGGCTTTTTCGTCAATAGGAAGGCTTAAATCAATAATCATTTACTGGTTCGTTTTGCCCTTAATGACACTTTCAATATCTTGGAGTGTGGAGAATTTGGTTATATCCTTAGGGCTTAATTTTGTACCAAATTCCTTTTCAAGGGCGATTACTGCTTCAATCATCTCGGTAGAGTCAACGCCAATGCTATCCTGCAAGGATACATCATCTTTTAGCTCTTCAGGTTTAATGCTAAGTAGTTTTACCAATGTCCCTCTTATTTTGTCTCTTATCTCCATCTTTGCCTCCACTATAATACTACAATAGCCCCTTAGATATGGACTTCGCCTTTTGTTGCGCCTGCTTCCCACTTACCTACTCCTGCCATGACATCCTGAAAGCAGAGTTTAGCTAGCATATCAAAGTTGCTCTCCATAATCCTATTGATTCTCCCTGGCTTTGAGAAAAACTCGCGCATGCACCAGCTACCCAAACGGCCAAGCTCTTCGGTAGAAAGGTAATCCGTAGGAATGACCGGATGCAGGAAGTCCCAGGTGCTGAAATCAACTTTCTTAGGATCCATCCATCCTTTCTTCAAAGCAATCCTCCACATCGGAGAATTTGGCGCTGGCGTAACATAGCCGATCCACAAGACATCAGGGTCTACCTCATCTGCGAATTCAAACCTTTGCTTGATAATCGCTTCGGTATCATAATCAAACCCGATCATAATATCGGCGACAATTGCAATATCGTTTTTACGCAGGATTTCGATAGTTTTCTTAATCTGACCAATGGTTGTGCCTTTGGCAATCTTTTTCAATTCTTCCTGAGTGGTAACTTCAATGCCAAACACACCCATAAAAAGGCCTGTTTCTTTCATAAGGGGCAGAATAGATTCGCAGTTAACCCAATCTACTGCTCGTCCTAAAGAAACCCATTTTACAGGAATATTTTTTTGTTTTTTGAGCTCACAGAACCTTTTGACCCTTGCCGGGTCAACGTTAAAGTTGTCATCCTGGATGACTACGACTTTTACTCCGTATTTTTTATGCAGAAGCTCCAGCTCTTCAATAACCCTTTCCAGAGACTTTGCCCGCCATTTCAGGAAATCAGAAGGGCTGCGCGGGTCAAACTGGTCCCATTCATAACAGAATGTGCATGCCGAAGGGCAGCCGCGCGAGGTAATCATATCTACAAACGGTTTCCAATATGTATGCCCGACATATTTATCCATGGGGAATAAATCATAGGCAGGTAAAGGTAATTTGTCCAGGTTAGTCATCAGGGGTTTGTGCGGGCCCATGACTATTTGTCCGTCAATGCGCGAGGTAACGCCTCCTACGTCTTTTAAGCTCTTCTTTTTATCTATAGCCTCAATTAAGTCTGCGAACGACTCTTCTTCTCCCATGACCACAAAATCTACTGCCGGGTTTTCCTCTAAAGTCGGCACAGGCATAGCTGAATACCATAAACCGCCTAAGATGATTTTGGATTTAGGAAGTGCCTCTTTAATTCTTTTTGCAGCCTCCCCAAAGTGGCGCAATACCCCATATCCGCCATAGCCGTGTATCTGTTCGCCCATGACTACAATATCGGGGTTCTTCTCCTTTACCTGCGCGACTAACTGGTCCATGGGAATTTCCAAGGCCCTTCCGTCGATAACCGAGATATCATTGTAGCCGCGTTCGCGGATAAAACTCGCCCAATGCGCATATAATTGATTTGGCGACCTGTGTATCCCGTGCGTTGCCCAGGCACCTACTTTAGGCATTACAAATAAAATTTTCATAATTCCTCCCTATTTTTCTATTACTAAAACCGAATTTATTCCGCCCCTGCCCCGGGAAATTATTAACGCCTTGTTAATTGTATGTTCCCTGGGCTGCTTAGTAACATAATTTAAGCCGTTTAATGCCGGTTCGTCTAAATTTAAAGTTGGCGGCACCAACTTATTCTCCATGGCTAAAATCGTAATAATTAAATCCACTGCTCCGGATGCGCCAAGCAAATTTCCGAACATTGACTTGGGGCAACTTACAGGGATGTTTTTTATCCTGCTGCCAAAAATAATCTTAAGTGCCGCAAGCTCTGAATTATCCCAGATATCCACTGCCAGGCCGTCCAAGCTAATATAATCAATTTGCTCCTGGGTGACTCCTGCGTCCGAAAGGGCCATGTTTATAGCGCGGGCCAACTCTTTGCCGTCTCTGGATGGATTAATCCTGTTTTCTCCGTCGCAGGTTGTGCTGTAACCGCAAATTAAAGCCAGAATATTTGCGCCTCTTGCCTTTGCCCGGCTCACCGGCTCCATCACGATGATTCCTGCTCCTTCACCGATAACAAAACCGTCGCGCTTTTTATCAAAAGGCCGGTATGCACTTTCCGGGTGAAGATTATTTTTGGAAAGCGCTCCGTATGTGTTACAGCATAATAATGCATATGGGGTAACAGGGGCTTCCATACCGCCTGCCAGTATCATATTCAATTTATCTTTGCTTAAAACTTTGCGTGCATATCCGATTGCCATTAAGGAACTGGCACGGTCAGCTACTACGGTCTTGCTGAAACCTTTTATACCGTAATAAATCGAAACCTGTCCCTGGGGCGCAGCGGGAAACCAGGCAGAGGCCATGTAAGGAGAAACGCCTTCACGGCCCTCAAGATACAGGTCGCGCAGTTCTGTCTCAGCATACATCCATCCGCCTAATGCATTACCTAAAAATATCCCCACTAGAGCAGGGTCTTCTTTTTTAATATCAATGCCTGCGTCCTGCAGGGCCATCTCAGCAGAAATCAAGGCCATATGCGAGAAGGCATCAATTTTTTTTAGAAGACGCTCAGAAACATGGCTATATTTATCCAAATCGTCGATTTGTCCGGCTATGCGGGAGGGATACTTAGAGGAATCAAAACGGGTAATCTCTTTGATAAATGAACGGCCGGATTTAATATTTGCCCAGAACTGGCGCTTACCGATGCCGGATGGAGCTGCTACGCCGATTCCTGTTATCGCAATTTTTGACATCAGCCACCAAACCTTCTTAAAACTAGCGAAGAATGAATTCCTGAAAAACCGCTGCTGGTTTTTAAAATAATGTTTACATTTTTGGGCCGTGCTACATTTGGAATATAATCCAAATCGCATAACGGGTCTTTTTCTTCCTGATTAATCGTGGGTGGTAGAATATTTTTTTCAAAAATCATAGAGCAGACTGTTAACTCTACAGCATTTGCTGCAGCCAGAGGATGGCCAATCATGGATTTCATGGAACTGGCCGGTAATTTATAGGCATAGTCGCCAAAAATCGTTTTGTAGGCAGCTGTCTCAAATATATCGTTCATCCTAGTGGATGAGCCGTGAGCATTTATATAGTCAACCTCATTAGGCTTGATACGGGCATCCTTTAACGCTAAATCAATGCAGGTTGCCATGGCAGTGCCGTCTGCAGGCAAATCAGTCATGTGAAAGGCATTACAGCTGGTTCCAAAGCCTATAACTTCAGCGTAGATATGGGCATTGCGCCTCATTGCATGATCCATTTCTTCCAGGATGAGTATGCCTGCTCCTTCCGACAAAACAAAACCATCGCGCTTTTTATCAAAGGGCCTGCTTGCACTTTCAGGAGCATCGTTGCGCGCAGATAAAACACTGACTACGTCAAAGGCGCCAAAAGTAATCGGCGTAATAGGGGCTTCGGCAGCACCGCAGACCATGATATCGTGCTCTCCGTCTTGAATTGTCTCTAAACCAAATCCCAAAGAATCAGTCCCGGCAGTGCAGCCCGTAGATAAAGTATTACAAACTCCCTTAAATCCGTATTTAGCGCTGATTTCTATTGAAGGCGTATTAAACATTGCTGCATCATAAAGGTCAGGCCTGACCCTGGAAGGGTCGATCGGGTTTTTACCGTCGTCCGTAACCAGCGCAAATTCTTCTTCCATGTATTTAGTCCCGCAGATAGCATTGGCAAGACATACACCGATGCGCTGCTGATTTTCCTTTGAGAAATCCAGGCTGCTATCCTTTATCGCCATATTTGCTGCTACTACCCCAAACTGCACATATCTGTCCATACGCATTACTTCATCATGGGTTAATCCTAATTTAAAAGGGTCAAAGTCCCTTACCTCGGCAGCAATCTTCGTATTAAATACTGAAACATCAAAGCTATCCACTAATTTGACTGCTGATTTACCTCCTGACATTCCCTTCCAGACATTTTCTTTACCTATGCCATTCGGAGAGACTGTGCCGATACCTGTAATAACTACGCGTCTTTTAGACATCTATTCCTTCTCCTGGGCTCTTGATACCTTAAACACAATCTTTCCGCCATCAGGGCAGGTAACTGTATTGATGGAATTGGACTCATCCATGAAGAAAAAGTTTGCGCCAAAGTTTAAGGCAAAAATGGCAGGAAAGGCAGTGTGGAAGGCTGCGCCGCAAAATCCGGGGATGCATTTTAAGCCTTCGGTCTGCCATTTATCCCCTATCTTGTAATCAAAGGTGCATTTGCCTTTTGCCTTAACCACTTCAATGACCATTTTTTTAGGGCTAGGGGCTTTAAAATCAGGGTCTTTAGGAATAAATTCTACCTTGCCCTCTTTATCCAGAATTTCTACCTTAAATTCTAACTTCCCTCCGTCGGGACAGGTTACCGCAAGCGTCCTTTGATTATCGCGGAAGGGGAATTTTGCGCCGAA
>JAQUAH010000073.1 GCA_028687345.1 Candidatus Omnitrophota bacterium
CAACCCTTCCTGCTGAATCCACAAACTTCTGTTTTCCGGTAAAGAAAGGGTGGCATTTCGAACAAATCTCAATTCTTATGCTTGGCTTGGTAGAGCGGGTATGTATCGTCTCTCCGCAGGCACAGACGATTATGCTCTCTTTATAATTGGGGTGAATTTTTTCTTTCATTTTAATCTCCTTAAATGAGCCCCGCCAAAGGCGGGGCGAATTTAATCCGCCACAATTTATAGCGGACTCGCTTATTGGTTCATGCTGTTTAAAAACTCTTCGTTATTCTTAGTCTTAGAAAGCTTTTCAATCAGAAGCTCCATTGCCTCTACGTTACTAAGTTCATTCAGGACTTTCCTTAAAATCCATATCTTTTGCAACTGTTCTTGTTTAACCAGCAATTCTTCATGCCTTGTGTTTGAACGTTTTATATCTATAGCAGGATAAATCCTGCGCTGAAAGAGATTTCTATCCAGCTGCAATTCCATGTTGCCCGTACCTTTAAATTCCTCAAAGATTACCTCATCCATGCGGCTTCCCGTATCTACAAGCGCCGTTGCGATAATAGTAAGGCTGCCTCCTTCATCAACTGCCCTTGCAGCACCAAAGAATCTTTTTGGCTTTTGCAGTGCATTGGAGTCTATACCGCCCGATAAAACTTTACCGCTATGCGGTACAACCGAGTTGTAAGCCCGTGCCAGGCGGGTAATGCTATCCAGAAGTATTACCACGTCTCTTTTATGTTCAACTAACCTTCTGCCCTTTTCAAGCACTATCTCTGCCACCTGTACATGCCTCTCGGGTGGTTCATCAAAGGTCGAAGATATTACTTCGCCTTTTACGTTTCTCTGCATATCGGTAACTTCTTCCGGGCGCTCATCTATTAAAAGCACAATCAGTATCACGTCCGGATGGTTGGTAGTAATAGAATTTGCTATCTTTTGTAAAAGCACGGTCTTGCCGCTATAGGGCTGGGCAACAATCAAACCGCGCTGGCCTTTTCCTATGGGGGTAAGTAAATTCATCACGCGCATGGATATCTCTTCCGGTTTTGTCTCCAGCGAAAACGGCTGGCGCGGATATACAGGCGTAAGATTATCAAAAAGCACTTTTTCTTTTACCTCTTCGGGGTTCTCAAAATTAACCGCCTCGACCTTAAGCAATGCAAAATATTTTTCTCCTTCTTTAGGGGGCCTGATCTGTCCGCTTACCGTATCCCCTGTCCTTAAATCAAACTTTCTTATCTGCGAAGGAGATATATAGATATCATCCGGGCAGGGCAGGTAATTATAATTCGGAGACCTTAAGAAACCGAATCCTTCCGGGAGTATCTCTAAAACCCCCTCCCCGAACATCAGCCCTTCTTTTTCTGCCTGTGCCTGCAGTATTTTAAAAATCAAATCCTGCTTTTTGACGCCGCTTATGCCGTTAACATTTAATTCTTTGGCTAATTTATTCAGCTCCGTAATCTTCATGTCCTTTAGATTTCCGATATCTAATTTTTCCACAACAACCTCCTTATTTCTGCCGCCTGTTTTTTGGTTTCTTTTATTGTGCCGTTATTATCTATGATAAAATCCGCTAAATGCAACTTCCTGCGCAAAGGAATCTGGGACCTGATTCTCTTCATAATCTCGTACTTTTTAAGAGAGGTCTTTCTTTGGATTCTCTGGATCTGTTTTGCCTGGTTTATTTTTACAACAATCAGCTTATCCGCCATTTTCCTTAATCCCGCTTCAACCAGTAAAGGGATATCTAAGATAATCATCCTTGTGCCCTTAGAAGACTTTATCTGGCCCTTAATAATCTTAATAACTTGCGGGTGTATAATCTGATTTAATTTTTTAAGCAGGCCCTTATCATTGAAGACGATTCCGGATAATTTCCTTCTGTCGATTCTCCTGTTATCCCCGACAATTCCCCTGCCGAAAGCAGCTACTATTCTTTTATAAGTTTTACTGCCCGGCTTAAACAGGCCATGCGCTAATCTATCTGCGTCTATTATCTTTGTGTGCCTGGATTTAAAAAACCTGGCAACCGTAGTCTTGCCGCTGCCGAAACTTCCGGTAATTCCTAAAATAATTTGCCCTCTATTGCGACTTTGCCTTGGCATAAAGCTTAAGATAATGCTTGGCTGATTCGTCCCAGGAAAAATTACACTCCATAGCTTTGGTTATCAGCCTGGACCATTTCTTGTTTGTTTTGAATGCCGCGACAGCTTCTTTTATGGTCCTGACTAAATCTTCTTTGCTATAACGCTCGAATATAAACCCATTATCTTCATTTACTGTATCAGCCAGGCCGCCGGTTTTAAAAACAAGAGGTATAGTGCCGTATCTAAGGCTTATTAACTGCCCTAAGCCGCAAGGCTCATATCTGGAAGGCATGAGAAACGCATCAGAACCGGCATATATCTTATGTGCTAGCGGGTCGTCAAATTTCAAATGCAGTGAAATTACCTTGGGGTGCTTCTTTGTTGCCTTCTCCAGCAACTGGTGATATTTTAAGTCTCCGGTGCCCAGGATAACTAACTGCAAATTTTGCTTGCAAATCTCATTCATGGCTTCGCTAAAAATATCAAAACCTTTCTGCTCTGCCAACCTGGATACAATGCCGAAGAGCGGGACCTCGTCGTGAAGAGGAAGCCTGCAGATCTCCTGCAGGTCTTTTTTATTGCTATATTTATCGGCTATTGTTTTCAGGGAATAATTCTTGGAGATAAACTTATCTGTTTCCGGATTCCAGATAGAATAGTCCAATCCGTTTAGTATGCCAAATAAAGAATTGCGGCGCTTGTTCAATACCCCTTCTAAGCCAAACCCGAATTCTTTGGTTTGTATTTCTTTGCTGTATGTGGAGCTGACTGTATTTATGATATCGCTATATTCCATCCCGCCTTTCAGGATATTTATCTTGCCGTAGAATTCCAATCCTTCTATATTAAAAATACTCCAATCAAGGCCAAGTTGCGGAAATTCTTCTTTTGGAAAAAGGCCCTGGTAACCTATGTTATGTATAGTCAATATGGTCTTCGTAGCCTGATAAAAGGGGTCTTTTAGAAAAATAGTCTTTAAATATACCGGAATTAATGACGCCTGCCAGTCATGCACATGGATAATATCCGGCTTGAAATTGATTTCTTTTAATAATTCCAGCGTCCTCTTATTATAATAAGAAAACCTTGCCAGGTTATCTTTGTAATCTCCGCTCTTATCCTGGTAAAGGCCTTCGCGGTTAAAATATTTATCTTTCTCAATAAAATAAACTTTAATTTTATTTCCGGTAATTGAATAAGAAATATCTTCTTTTATTCTTTGTAATTTAAACTTTGATTCATTAATTGACTTATAGCGGGGCATAACAATAATAACTTCCTGGCCCAATTTCTCCAATGCCTGTGGCAGTGCGCCTGCGACGTCGGCTAAGCCGCCGGTCTTGGCATATGGAACAACCTCTGATGCGCAGATTGCAATTTTCATCTAACCTCCTCCATTTCTAGCCAGTTCATCCCTTGTTTGATATCTACCTTTATAGGCACGTCTAACTCTAATACATTTTCCATCTTCATTCTTACAAAATCAGTAAAGTCTTTTAATTCTTCCCTTGCGCAATCAAAAACTAACTCGTCATGGATCTGCAGAATCATCTTTTCCTTTAATTTCTTTTTCCGTATCTCGTCATGTATCTTTAGCATTGCTAATTTTATTAAGTCGGATGCACAGCCCTGTATAGGCGTATTAATAGCCTTGCGCTGTGCAAACTGCCTTATACCTTGATTCTTACTGTTAATCTCCGGTATGTACCTCCTGCGGCCCAGGAGCGTAGTAGCAAAACCACAAGTTTCCACTTTTTTTATCTGTTCTTCTATATATTCTTTTACTTTAGGATAACGCAAAAAATAGGCATCGATAAACCCTCCTGCCCCGTCCACAGGGATGCCTAAATCGCGGCTTAAGCCATAGGCAGTAAGCCCGTAAACAATCCCGAAGTTCACCCTCTTGGCAGTTTCCCTCATGGGGCTAGTTACGTCTTTTTCTTCTAAGCCATAGATTAGAGCGGCAGTGGCCCTGTGTATATCCTTGTTTTTTTTAAAAGCGGCTATCAGGTTTTCGTCTTTTGACAAATGTGCCAGGATCCTTAATTCTATCTGGGAATAATCGCAGGATAAAAGGCAGTAATCCTTGCCGGAGGAAATTATTGCCCGCCTGATATTCTTCCCGATTTCTGATTTTAGAGGTATATTTTGCAAATTTGGGCTGCTGGAGCTAAGCCTGCCGGTTTCTGTCCCCGTCTGATTAAAAGAGGTATGCACCCTCCCCGTCACTTTATCTACCAGATTGGGAAGCGTATCTATATAAGTATTCTTGAGTTTCACCAGCTGGCGATACTCCAATAAAAAGTGAGGCAATTTATGTTTATCCGCCAGGCCGCGCAACACCGCTTCGTCGGTAGACGGGCCGGTCTTGCTTTTTTTGCCCACGGGCAGTTTTAGTTTATTGAATAGAATCTCCCTTAATTGTTTCGGCGAATTTATATTAAACTGCTGCCCGCTCTCCCTGTAGATATCTTCAATCAATTTTATCAATTTATTCTCTATATCGGCCGAAAGCGTCTTAAGTATTTCTAAATCCAGTTTTATGCCATTAAGTTCCATACCTGCCAACACTTCTACGAGGGGCATTTCCAATTCAAAGAAAAGTTTAGAAAGCGATTTCTCCTGCAGCTCTTTCTCCAGTTCCACCTTTAATTTTGCTATTGTATCTAAGGCTTTTGCGCTCACGGCTTCGCTGGTGTTACATTCTCCAAGATAATCCCACGCTACATCGGTCAATCCGTATCCGGGCTTAGAGGGATTGACCAGATATGCCGCAACCATAGTATCGAAATATAAACCCTGCAAGCTGATATTTTCCTTTGCCAAAGATACCTTTATCTTTTTAAGGTCGTGGCCTATTTTCTTAACTGTAGGGTCCTCTAATACGGGCTTTAATTCCCGGCTTCCCTGGTTTAGGCGGAAAGATTTATTCTTTGCCTGAAAAATCAAATCATCACTTATGCAGCCAAAAAGTACGAGCGTCCCCGTTTCATCTACAATGCCTCTAAAATCCCGGTCCTCTACTAGCTCAAGTTTTGCATCCGAAACATTTTCTTTTTCTACCGGCAGGCCCTTTAAAAAACGCTTAAACTCCAGATATTTGAATAGCCTGAATAATTCCTTAAAATTGGGCTGGCCGATCTTTAATCTCTCCAAATCAAAATCTATATCTACATTTTTATCCAAGAGCACCAATTCTTTGTTTAAATTTACCTTCTCGATATTCTCGGTAATTATCTTTTTTATTTTATCTTCCTTTACCTTATTGATATTATTTAACAATTGATCTAAAGAGCCGAAGGTGCTGATTAATTCCCTGGCGGTCTTTTCTCCTATGCCGGGCAGTCCCGGGATATTGTCTACTTCGTCTCCCATCAAAGCAAGGATATCGGCTATCCTTTCTGGTTTTACCCCGAAACGCTCTAAGACCATTTTATAATCGTAGGTCAGGCCCGTATCTTTATATGGACTGAATACAACTGTATGCTCGTCTACCAATTGAAGTATATCTTTGTCGGAGCTGACTATGGTCACGGCTAAACCCGGTTTTTCCGATGCCTTTTTGGCAATAGTGGCAATTATGTCATCTGCCTCAAAACCTTCTTTTTCAAATATGGCGATACCATAGTGAGAAACTATCTCTTTAATCAAAGGTATCTGGCTGGATAGACCGTCCGGCATAGGTGGCCTATGTATTTTGTATTCTGCGAATTTCTTCTGCCTGAAAGTATCCCTGGAAACATCAAAACATACCCCCAGATAATCAGGTTTCTTTTCCTTTAAAATCTTATTCAAAATATTTATAAACCCGTAAACGGCATTTGTGGGCTGGCCAAACGAAGTAGAAAGCCCCCTCACAGCGAAGAACGCCCGGTAACAAAAAGCTGTAGCATCAATCAGATACAATCGCCTCATCACTCATTAACTAAGCATGGAAATTCAAATTTATGGTAGGAAATTAAAAAAATAAAGGAGTTTCAAAGGGTTTTTATTTTGACAATAGCCTTCTCTGGAGCTTGTCTATGAATTCTTCTATTTCGGCGTTAGAAGGATCGAGCTGACTGGCATCAACTGCCTGCTTAAATGCGGTTACTTCATCGCCTTTGTTATAACTCTGTTTTGCTTTCTTAAAATGAAATTTAGCCAGCTCTCTATTGTCCTTTTTTAGCAGAGTTTTCTGGTTTGCCACGTCTTTAAGAAGGCCTATGGCCTCCTGTTCTTTAAAATCTTCTATCGGATTATCCGATAAAGCAAAGCGTATGTCTTCCAAGCGCTGCCTGGCTTTCTCTGTCCAAGGGTCATCAGGAGAACCTAATTCAGCCCTCTTCTTCCAGTAAACAGCTGCCTTATCAAGTTCGCGCTTGTTTTGATATAGCAATGCCAGATTTGTATATGCGCTTAAATATGAAGGGTCTATTTTAGCAGCCTTTAAATAACTCTCTTCTGCGCGGTCAACGAAACCCTTTGCTTCATATATTACTCCCAAGTCATTGTAAGCTACTGCATACGCAGGATCTAATTCTATTGCTTTCTGATATAAATTCATTGCTCCATCCAGGTCTCCATGTTGCTGTAATTGTATCCCTTGGGTGCGGTAGACCCTGGCTTGTTTGGCAAGCTCGCTTAAGTTTGAATTGTCTTCTGTTTCTAAGGCGCCTTTTTTCTTTTTAGAAACCGCTGCCTTTTTCTTGTATTCTGGCACAGCTGGAGCGGGTACAACAACAGCGGGCGCACCGGGTGATTCAATATAATAACCGTTGTCAAACTTAGTATCAGAGGCCTGGTACTGGGCAAAAGAAGGAACAACCGCTGACAAGATAAATATTATTAATGTAATAGTTAAAATATTTTTAAAGGAAGGGATAGACATGTATTTGATATCATTATACATATAAAAAATGCAAGGTCAAGAAAAAAATTCTGATATTCCCCTATAACAAAGCTTCCATTTCCAGTGCGGGGTGTTTCCTTTCAGTTAAGAATTTCATCAATTCTTCCGATGTCGTAGCCACGGTTTCATCGGCAATTTTAGTAATTAAATCCGGGTCGCCTAACTCCTGACAGCGTTTTTTTAGCTTATCGCCCAGGAGCTCTTTCAGGTCTTTCGGCATCCAGACTATACGTTTTAATCCTCCTTCGGCAGAAATAAATTTCTTGCTCGCTATGTAGAGTTTACCTACTCCTAAAAACCCGGGTGTCTGCACCCCTCCGCCGACAGAACCGGCTAATGTTGTAAATGTCATCCCGCAGGGGGTCAGGCCCGAATAATCCCTGTTTACAATCATAAAACCATTTGCCTCGGGGATTATTGCTACAATACACTCAAAACATCCACAGGAGGTCTGGGGAGACTGCATCAGAGAATACATGCTTACTTTCTCTACGGTCTTATTTGACTTTTGAGAAACAAAGTCATCTATATTCTTCCATTGGCCGAATTTTTCATCCAGGCTTTCTCCCTTAAGTATGGGCTGATTAGGGCCTGTGGGGTTTATCTCGAAAGACGCCTTTGCATCCAGCCAGGAAATCGAGCCGCATAGGCCCAATCTTTCCGGCGTAACAATACAGACATGGTTAGGCGCAAATGACTGGCACAAGAGGCATGAATAAAATGTATCTACTGCTTCGTCAGTCATCCCGCTTATGCGCTCGTCGCGCTCGGAAAAAATACTCCGTGCCTGCGATAAAAGCCGTTCTACATCATCAAGTTTCGTGTATATTTTTACCTGCACCTTATCGATGATTACGCCGTATTCCTGATGCAGCATTGCATGCAGGATTACGCCAAGGTGTTTAAGCCTGAACCCCTTATTAAATGCATCCTTGCTTATCCTAAGCCAATTCATATCGCGTTGGCCTATATGCATAAGCCCCATGGCATAATTTATAAAGCGGTGTATCTGGCGTTCCAGTATAGGCTCAAAATCCTTTTGCATTTTGCGTCCGTACACCTCTACGAAAATTGCCAGGGGCATAGACTTATTCCCTTCCTTAAGCCCGTCTATATCCTGGCCAATTATTTCTACTTTCCCATCCTGAATCTTCTCTGATTCTGCTGTCGTCAAAAATTCAAACGCAGTGCTTACCTTGCCGCCAAATTCAACATATAATTGCTCCCGCCTTACGCGTTCACCTTCAAATGCTGCGGCATAAGGAACAGGCACAGACACGTCTGCCATTTTTACTTTTATGCCTTTTGTGATTATGCATTTAGAGGCTAATTTTTTGTAATCCTTCTCTGTTACTAGGGCTTCGTACAGTGTGGTATCGATTTTACCTAACTGCGGAACATCCAAATCCGTAATAATAGGCAAGCCAAAAGCCAAAACTCCAAGCCCGGTAGCCACTAAAACCTCATCTACATGTCCCAGGAGAAGGACAAAAGCAGGAACGCGATGACGCACATAATCCATTACTCCCTGCCACTGGCCGGATTTGTACCCGCCATAGATTAAGGGAGCTCTGACGGCAAAATTTACCGCATAAATCGCAGAAAGGTAATCTTCGCCTAAAGGCACAATGTAATTCTC
>JAQUAH010000074.1 GCA_028687345.1 Candidatus Omnitrophota bacterium
GTGCAGTTTCTTTTAGTCTGCGGGAAAACGCATATTTACTCCAGGATTCACATAGTCATGGCGCTGGTAGGGTTACCATTGATGTTTCTTTTAATATATTCTTTTTCTTCTGTTGGCGCAGCAATTGCGACAATAATAATTGAGGCAGGGATTTTTGGCATCACTTACGCCACAATAAAAAGACTCTCTTTTTCTTCTTGAAGCCTCTCCGCAATAGAGCGATTTTTCTAATTTCCTTTATCTACAATCTATGGTAGAATTAGATGATTTAAAATTTTTAGTTGTGCTTAATCTTTCCGGAAATTATATGCGCCTGTGGCTCAATGGATAGAGCGACGGCCTACGGAGCCGAAGGTTGGAGGTTCGACTCCTCCCAGGCGCACTTTCTATGTGCTAGATAAACACGTTAAATACATGCGAGAGGCCTTGAAAGAAGCGCAGAAGGCCTTTGAAGAAGACGAAGTTCCCGTCGGCGCAGTAGTGGTATATGAAGATAAGATTATTGCCCGCGGCCATAATCAAGTAGAACGTCTTAGCGACCCCACTGCCCATGCAGAGATGCTTGCCTTAACCTCCGCCGCTAATTTCTTAAGGACAAAGTGGTTGAACGGGGCTTCTTTATATGTTACAATTGAACCATGTAGTATGTGTGCCGGCGCATTAGTGCTCTCCCGTATCAAGAATTTATATTTCGGTGCAAAAGACCCCAAAACCGGAGCCTGTGGTTCTGTATTAAATATAATAAATCATAAAAAATTAAACCACCGCATAAAAGCCAAATCAGGAATCCTGGAAAAAGAAAGCAGCCTTTTGCTAAAAGAATTTTTTAGAAAGAAGAGAGGATAAAATTTCTTGGAGAGGTGGCTGAGTGGTCGAAAGCAACTCACTGCTAATGAGTTGGCCTGGGAAACTGGGCCCCTGGGTTCAAATCCCAGCCTCTCCGTTGAATTTTTTGGACAACAAAAAATTCAACGGCACTCAAGCGAGCGTCGCGAGGCGACAAGCCGAGCAGCGAGCGGAGTGCATGTTTCACTTAATTTCGACAAGGAGGGCAAACGGCACCGAAACAATGTGTTTCGGTGCTAGGTTCCGACAAGGCAAAAAATTCAACGGCACTCAAGCGAGCGCAGTCGAGCGGCAAGCGAGGCAGCGAGCTAAGTGCCTGTTAGAAAGGATATAATCGTTGTCATACACTGTTTTTGCTTTAAAATGGCGGCCGCAGAATTTTGACGATATAATCGGCCAGAATCACGTTGTAAGTACCCTGAAGAGCGCTATTGCCAAAAACAGGCTCGCCCATGCCTATCTATTTGCCGGGCCCCGGGGGATAGGTAAGACTTCCACTGCCAGGATTTTAGCCAAGGCATTAAATTGCAAAGAAGGCCCCACTATAACTCCCTGCCAGAAATGTGTCCTGTGTAAAGAAATAAGCTCCGGCCGTTCATTTGATGTAATAGAAATAGACGGCGCATCAAACCGCGGTATTGATGAAATCAGGAATTTGCGCGAAAATGTCAAATTCGCGCCTACTCAAGGCAAGTTCAAGGTATACATAATTGATGAAGTACACATGCTTACTACTGAAGCCTTTAATGCCCTGCTGAAAACCTTAGAGGAGCCGCCTGAGTTCGTTAAATTTATTTTTGCCACTACCCAGCCTCATAAAGTTATACCGACTATCCTCTCAAGGTGCCAGCGTTTTGATTTCCGGCGCATACCGGTAATGGAGATGATTACTCAGTTAGAACTAATTACCAGGAAGGAAAATATAAGCGTAGATAAGGAAGTTTTATCTGCCATTGCCAAGAGTAGTGATGGGTCTTTAAGAGACGCAGAATCAATTTTAGACCAGTTAGCCTCCTTTTCTAACGATAAGATATCCTTAAAGGACGTTGTCTCTGTATTGGGATTAGTCCAACAGGATGCATTGTTTGAGATAACGGAGAAAATAATTCAAAAGGATACCAAAGGTACGTTGAGATTATTAAATAACCTTATAGATGAAGGTAAAGATGTCAGCGTGCTTTTGGCCAATTTTATCGAGCATTTTCGTAACCTCATGATTGCCAAAGTTACGCACGGAGATTCAAAATTAATAGACCTTCCAACGGAGAGCTGCGAACGATTATTATCCCAGAGCCAGTCTTTCACCATGGAAGAGATATTCACCGCTTTCAATGTACTGGTGGCTACGCAGGAAATATCCAAGCGTTTGGAATCGTTGCGTATTCCGTTAGAGATAAGCCTGGTCAGATTATCGCATGACAAAAAAGGCTTTGCGTCAGTGCCAAAGCATGCAGGCACAATAGAGAAACCGGCTCAAGAGGAAGCCAAAAACCCTGAAGTTAAAGAAGAAGGCCCTAGCCCTGCAGGCCAGACAATATCGCTAGAGAACATAAAAGAATCCTGGCAGAAGATTATAGAAAACCTGGGAAGGATTAAAATGTCTGTAGCCACATATTTGAATGAAGGCCAACCTCTGAAATTACAGGGCAATGTCCTTACGGTGGCATTCCCTAAGAATTATTCATTGCACAAAGAATCTTTGGAACGAAAAGAAAATAAGGCAATTATAGAAAAAAGCTTATCCGAGTTGTTCAATACGGCTTTAAAAGCCAATTTTATCCTTTCGCAGGAATTCAAGCAGAAAGAGGATAGTCAAAATAATCCTTTTATCAAAACCGCCTTAGAAATGTTTGGCGGCAAGGTGATTAAGGAAGGCTAACGCATATGTCAAGTTATACCGATTCCATAGAAAAACTTATAAGCGCTTTGATTAAATTCCCCGGCATTGGCAGGCGCAGCGCCGAGCGCATTGTAAATTATATCTTGAGCGTATCAAAAGACGAAGTAACTGCTTTAACAGAAGCAATAAGCAGGGTGAAGGAGAGCGTGCGTTTCTGCCGTATCTGCAATAGTCTCAGCGACCAGGAAGTCTGTAAGATATGCCAGGATAGCCGCCGTCAAAAAGATATAGTCTGTATCGTTGAAAAACCCAGCGACGTTACAGCTATAGAAAAGGCAGGAAGTTTCAATGGCGTATACCATGTATTATTAGGGTCAATATCCCCTTTAGAGGGCAGGGGCCCCGGCGATTTAAAAATTGATGGTTTGATGCAGAGGATAAAACAAAATAATATTAAAGAAATAATCATAGCTACAGATGCGGATATAGAAGGAGAAACTACCGCGTTATATATTGCCAAGTTAATTAAACCTTTAGGCGTCAGCTTAAGCCGTATAGGCCTGGGGCTGCCTGTCGGCTCAAATTTAGAATACGCAGATTCAACTACCCTCTCTAAGTCCTTGGAATCCCGCCGGCCAATTTAGTTTATGATTACCCTCACAAACCTTTCTAAGAATTACGGTAGGAAAACACTCTTCGAAGACATCTCTCTAAATATCAATCACGGAGAAAAAATCGGTCTTATCGGACCGAATGGTTCAGGGAAGAGCACGCTTTTTTCTTTGATTTTAGGCGCCATAGAACCTTCTAGCGGAGAGGTGAGTGTTAACAAGAATATTCATATCGGCCATCTGCCTCAAGAAGCAAGCTTTGCCTCCGCGCATACGGTCCTTTCTGAATTGATTGAAGGGGATGAAAGAATAACCGCTTTGAAGAAAGAAAAAGAAAAACTTGAAGATGCAAATAATGCCGGCTCAAAGCGCTACGGCGAGGTACTGCATAATTTAGAAGTGCTGGGTTATTTTGAATTAGAGCACAAAGCCAAGAAGATTTTGATGGGGTTGGGGTTTAAGGAAAGGGATTTTAGCCGGCCTATATCAGAGATGAGCGGCGGTTGGCAGATGCGCACTTTATTAGCCAAGCTTCTTACCTGCCGTTATGACCTGCTGTTGCTTGATGAGCCGACGAATTATCTGGATTTGAATGCCGCCCTATGGCTTAAAGACTATCTTGCCAATTTTCGGGGGACATTTATCATGATTTCCCATGATAAGGCCTTTCTAAATGATGTGACTGGTTATACGCTTATTCTGGAAAACGGAGGGATTTTTAAAGTAAAAGGAAATTTCGAGCATTACGAACAAATAAAGAAAGAGAGGCGCACTTTTCTTTTAAAACAATTTAAGGAAAACGAAAAAAAGCGCGAGCAATTTGAGAAGTTTATCGCCCGTTTTCATGCCCAGCCTAATAAGGCAGCGTCAGTGCGAGCCAAACGCACGCAGTTAGAAAAATTGCCTGAAATAACAGTCCCTCCTGACCCGCGCGAAAGCATCAGTGATTTTAAATTTCCCCAGGCTAAGCGAAGCGGTTATCGCGTAATAAATCTAGAACAGATATCAAAGTCGTACGGCGATATACAGGTTTATAAAACCCTTGATTTTGAAATAGTCCAGGGCGAGAAAGCTGTGCTGGCTGGTGAAAATGGCGCGGGAAAATCCACACTTTTAAAAATTCTGGCAGGTGTAATTGATATAGATAGCGGCAGCCGCATAGTCGGCCATAACGTAGATATAGGTTATTTTTCCCAGACGCGCATGGATGTTTTGAATTTTGAAAATACCGTGCTTGCGGAGGCATATTCAGCTGCGCCGGGATATATGTCAGAAGAAGCCATCAGGACTATTTTAGGTGCATTTCTTTTTACAGGAGAAGATTCTGATAAAAAAGTTAAAGTACTATCAGGAGGAGAAAAGAGCCGGCTTATCCTGGCTAAGCTTTTGATTAACCCTCCGAACCTTCTTTTGCTTGATGAGCCCACAACCCATCTTGATGTTGACGCAGTAGAGGCATTGGTAAGGGCGCTTTTAGATTATGAAGGGACACTGGTTTTTATCAGCCACGATATTTATTTTGTGCGTTCGGTTGCTAATGCAGTCTTTGAGGTAAAAAACGGAGGGATCAGGAAATTCCCCGGGAATTTTGATTATTATCTGGAGAAAAAAGACCGGGGAGAAATAATTTTAGAAGAGAAGAAGCCCAGGCCTGAAAAACAAAAGGACAAAACTGATGAGGCAAAAGAAAAAGCCAGGGAAGAAGAAAGGAAGCGTAAAGACGAGGAACGCAGGCGCAAAGCCCATAATGCGCAAATACGCGAAGAGATAAATAAGCTTGAAAAAGAGAGAGAGGCGCTTGAGCTTGAAAGTTATGCCAAGGCGCGGGCGCTTTCCGACCCTAAGATTTACCGCGACGAAGAAACCGCTAAAGAATATGGTAGGCGGCTCAAGGATATAGAAAAGCTCAACAGAGAAATAGATAGCAAGATTAAAGAATTAGAAGATAAGATTATCTAAAACCCCCTCCCCCGGTTCATTGATTAAATCCCTCTTGACAAAACCAATCTAGGCAACTATACTAGAAAGCATACAAAACATATAAATCATACTTTTCATACCTAGCAAATAAAGGGGGATTTAAGAATGCTCAAATTTCAGGGGCCTAAAGTTTACGGTGCAGTAACTGTCGGAGAACGCGGACAGATTGTAATACCTGTAGGGGTGCGTAAATCACACCGCATTAAAGCAGGAGACAGGTTGATTGTTATCGTCAAGCCGGACGGCCCAATCGGCCTTATCCCGGCGGATCAATTAAACGGACTCTTAAGCCACATGACTGAGATGGCGGCAATAATTAAGAAAGAAAAAATAGATATTAAATAATGAAGAAAAAAATTATAAAGGTCCTTATAATTTCGTTATTTTTAAGTTTTTTCTTGCATCAATTATCTGCTGATGAAATACTCACCTGGAATGATTGCCTTGCCGAGGCAAAGAAGAACCATCCCGACCTGATTTCTGCACAGGAGAATATTAATCAGGAGAAAGCCAATAAAACTATCACCGCCAGCGGACTCTATCCTCAGATTGACAGTAGCCTGGATGCTTCGACAGGAAAAACCACAGCTACCAGTAGCACCACAGGTACAACAACAAGTACGGTTGCAGATTCTTATTCATATGGCGTCAGCGGCACGCAGCTCATATTTGACGGTTTCAAGACCATAAATCAGGTGAATTCCGCTAAAGAAAACATAAAATCCGCACAGCAGAATTACCGTTTTGTTTCCTCGGGGGTGAGGCTGGATTTACGCACTGCCTTTATTAATTTACTTAAGGCTCAGGAGTTAATAAGCGTGACAGAAGAGATTATCAGGATTAGAAGAAATAATTTGGTATTAATAACTTTGCGTTATGAATCCGGCCTGGAACATAGGGGCGCCTTATGGACCGCAGAGGCAGATCTGGCGCAGGCAAATTTGGACCTTGCGCAGGCGAAAAGAGACGTGGTCCTGGCACAAAGACAACTGACCAAGGAAATGGGGCGTAAGGAATTTAAGCCCGTATCAGCTAAAGGAGATTTTTCCGTTCGCGACAGCGCAAAAGAGAAACCGGATTTTGAGATATTAGCAAAATATAATCCCTCTTTATTACAGCTTGTAGCCAAAAAAAATGCAGCCTCTTTTGATATTAAATCCGCTTATGCAGATTTTGCTCCGCAGCTTTCGGGTAGTGCCGCAGCTAACAGAACGAATGCACATTGGCCGCCGCAGAACGATAATTGGAATCTTGGTTTAAGTGTAACTATGCCGGTATTTGAAGGGGGGTTGCGGCTAGCCCAGGTTTCTAAGGCGAAAGCCGCATATAACCAGGCGCAAGCAGACGAAAGAAGCACAAGAGACGGCATTGTCGTAACCCTTGAACAAGCGTGGGCAAACTTACAGGATGCGATTGAAACAGTGGAAGTGCAGCGTAAATCTCTGGAAGCTGCCAAAGAGCGCGCTAAGATAGCCGAGGCGCAATATTCGACAGGTTTTATTAGCTATGATAACTGGACAATTATAGAAGATAATCTCGTAAATGGAAAGTTAAACTATTTGAATGCTGAGTCAAATGCCTTGTATGCAGAGGCAAACTGGATTAATGCGAAAGGAGAGACTCTTGAATATGCGCCATAAAAAATTGAAAGTTACTCTTTTAATCCTTGGCCTAGTAATTGTTTCAGTATTTGTTTTGATAAAGATAAAGCACAAGGGGACAAGTAACGAGACAATGCAAGAGATAAGCCCCAAGATTGGAGAAATTCTGACATTTATCTCTACGACCGGCACGGTTCTGCCTAAAAATCGCCTGGAAGTAAAGCCTCCTGTTAACGGCCGTGTTGAAAATATATTGGTAAAAGAAGGCGAAAAGGTCAAAGTCAGCCAGACCTTGGCCTGGATGAGTTCTACTGAGCGCGCAGCGCTGCTGGATGCTGCACGCGGCCAGGGAGAGAAAGCTTTAAAATACTGGCAAGAAACATATAAGCCCATTGCGTTAATTTCTCCAATCAACGGAGAAGTTATTGTGGCGACGACTCAACCTGGACAAACCGTTACTTCCAGTGACGCGGTGGTGGTATTATCTGACCATCTGATTGTGCGGGCACAGGTTGATGAAACTGATATCGGAAATATTACAGGCAATATGGAAGCCATTATTACCCTTGATGCATACCCCGATACGAAAATAAAAGCCGCGGTCGAGCATATATATTACGAGTCGCAAACCGTCAATAACGTTACTATTTATCCGGTTGACCTTATCCCGCAGGAAGTGCCTCCATTTTTTCGTTCCGGGATGAACGCGTCAGTTGATTTTATAATACAAGATAAGAAAGGCATCCTGACTATTCCGGTGGGTGCAGTATATAAAAACGGGGAGAGTTATGTAATGTTAAAGAAACCTAACGGCCAGGGAGCAGAAAAAGTAAAGGTGAAACTTGGCATTTCAGACGATAAAAACATAGAGGTCATTTCAGGGCTCAAGGAGAGCGACCGGATAATCATGAAATCAATAAAGTATTCTCTTCCCAAAGGCAGCAACGCAGGAAGCAATCCATTCCTGCCTTCCCGCAGAAGATAATGATAGAATTAAAACATATTTACAAAACATATCACATGGGTTCGGTTGAAGTCAAGGCCCTGCAGGATGTGTCGTTGAAGATTGCGGCCGGAGAGTTTGTGGCAATCATGGGGCCGTCAGGTTCAGGTAAATCGACACTCATGCATGTTTTAGGTTTATTAGACAGGCCCGATTCAGGAGAATATTTTCTCGGCGAGAGAAAAATCAACGACCTTTCCGATGAAGAATTAGCCGCGATACGCAACCGCCTCGTCGGCTTTGTATTTCAGCAATTCCATCTATTGCCCAGGATTACTGCACTTGAGAATGCGGAACTGCCCTTAATCTACGCGGGGAAACGGCATTTAAAGGAACAGGCAAGGCTAAGGATGGAAGAGGTAAATTTAGCTGACAGGATGAATCATCGGCCGAATGAACTTTCCGGAGGCCAGCAACAGCGTGTTGCCATTGCACGTTCATTAGTCAATGACCCGTTAATTATTTTTGCAGACGAACCCACAGGTAACCTTGATTCAAAAAGCAAAGAAGAGATAATTTCAATACTCAAGGCCTTAAATGCAAAAGGCAAGACAGTTATCATCGTGACTCATGAAAGTGAAATTGTCGCTCATGCAAAGCGCGTTATCCGCATTTGTGACGGGAAAATCTTTTCTGGTTCTAGGCAAGACTCATCGCTCCGGCCTTCCGAAGAAAATCAGGCAGTTAA
>JAQUAH010000001.1 GCA_028687345.1 Candidatus Omnitrophota bacterium
AAATTTACGTTACAGAAGAAAGTTACGGCTTCCTTACCAGCCTGGATACACTTATTGAGTCATATTCCGGAGACAATTCTGGCGACAGGGATTATCAGTATTGGGATAGAAGCCATAACCTTAAAGAAGATTATCGTAATAAGACAAGGTACGGCGTTTCCGGGAAAGAACTGGAACTGCCGGCCCTTACCTTAATTGCCATCCTGAATAATGCCTTAAAAAAGATTGAAAGAGGGCTTGCAAAGGCATTTGATACTAAAAGAGGAGTTTATTATTCCTATTTTATAAATGAAGTCAAAGAGCATGAAATTATCAAAGAGCATTTTGTAATGCCTAAAAAATTCGCACTCAAGAAACTCCCCTTATTTTTAGAGGGCCAGATGCACGCCCTTCGCTTAAGCAAAAACCCAAAGGAAGCCGGTTCACTTTATAAAGGGACTAAACTAAGCGGCCTTTACGATAAAAATCTTAAAAGCTACAAGGTGACTGCTGCATTGGCTGGCGAACCACTTGAAATCGGAAGATGCCGGGTATTTACTCCGGGGTGGCTGGAAAATGAATCTATATGGCTGCACATGGAGTATAAGTATCTCCTGGAAGTCCTAAAAAGCGGTTTATACGAAGAATTTTACCAGGACTTTAAAAATGCGCTGGTTCCTTTTCAGGACCCGCAAAAATACGGCCGCAGCATCCTGGAGAACTCTTCTTTTATGGTCAGCAGCGCCTTTCCCGATAAAAAATTACACGGAAACGGCTTTGTGGCGCGGCTCTCCGGCTCAACCGCAGAATTTCTACAGATGTGGTTAATTATGAATTCCGGGAAAACACCGTTTTTCCTGAATGAACGAAATGAGCTAAACCTGCGCCTGCAGCCGCTTCTTGCAGGCTGGTTATTTGACAGGCAAGGAAATTACAGCTTTAATTTCCTGGGGCAGGTTTATGTAGTTTATCACAATCCTAAAAGAAAGAATACCTTTGGCAGTAATTCTGTGAAGCCCAAAAAGATAATCTTTAATGACGCCAAGGGAAACCCGATAGAAATCCCTTCCGGTATTATCCCCTCGCCTTTTGCCGAACAGGTTCGTTCACGCAAAATTAAACGTATTGATTTATATCTGGAGTGAATTCACTTAGAAACTTAGAATTTGCGGCGGTAATATAAACGAAAGATATGCTGCGTATCGATGGTTCTGAGGCTTCCTCCGAAAGGATCCCATCCCACTGTAAGCACCCCGCCCATATACGGGTCCCTGCTTGCTTCGCCGTATTGAAAGGTCAAATCTTCGTCTTCTGATCTGCGGTAAGTAAATTCAGTAAACCAATTATGGTGGCCTGAGACTTTATTTATATTCTGCACAATGCTATCCAGGTCCTGCCAGCGGGAATAAGTGTATTTAAAGAAAAAACTGAGTTTGGGCATAGGCGTATATGCAAGCTCAAAGCCGATATGGTTCATATTATCATCCACCTGGCCTGCTTTTTCATAAGGGTTACGGGTATAATCCAAATAAAGATCCAATTTCTCCATTGGGCTAAACTTAAGTCCGGTTTTAAAGATATTGTAATAAGGATAGGGAGGCCTCGGGAAATGTTCTTGGTCTGTAAGCCAATTGCGCACATCCCTATAAGTACTATCGCCCTCATAAGTAAGGTATGAACGGTCTCCTTCTTCTAATATACCGCGGGGAAAGTTATCATAGGCAAGCGAAATATCATTTGTTATCTCCCAGATGCCGCCTAAGGACAACCAATCAAAAAAGGCATATTCTAAACCCAGGGAACCGGTTCCTATGGACGGATCTTTTCCGTCTTCAATATATGAATTGTCGTAATATGTCCTGGTGCGCGGGTTGAAAATAAACGGGTCAATTCCGCCTTTGGTCTTGGGCATCTTTTGATAAATACCCAAAGCCTTTGTGGTAAGTTTATCGTTAATCTTAAAGGTAATCTCATCTCTGGTAACGTTCTCCAGAAATTTCCCGTTTGAGGCATGGACATTACGGACATCAAAGAGATTGTTTACTTTTTTATCCCAAAGCAAAGATTCTACGCGCAAGCCAAATGTGCTGCGGCCGATATCAATACCGTTTCCCACGCCAAAATTCTTAATATCATCCCAGGTTAATAACTGGCCTTCCCCCTGATAATAATATTTCAGGGGCTCCCGGAAATGCAGGTGCCTTGCCCACCATTCATCATCGCGCGTTTCTCCGTAAGAAGAAAGCGAGGCATCAAAAGAATCATCCATGCGCACTGCAAACAGGCGAAACTTAGTAAAAAACGGCTCATCTTTTGCCGGTTGAATTCCAAAATAACCGTTCTCAGTGTCTATGATACTTTGAGCAGGGAACCTGCCTAAAAGAGAAACATGATATGCATGGCCGCGCATCCTGCTCTTAAACTGGGAATTAGTAATATCATATTCTGACTGGGAATATGCTGTTTCAAAATTAGCCCTTATGCCCTCAATAATCTCATAGCCTAAATCCGTGCCTATTGTATAGTTCCAGGCATCAAGCCTATTATTATCATAAAGGTGATATCCAAGGCGGCCGGTATTGGTAATTCCAAGCAATAAATTATCGGATAAGGACTGTTTAAGGCGCGTCGCAGTCAAGACATTGTCAACCTGAGAGTAATCCTGCCAGAGGTCCTTGGGGGTAGCAATACTTGTTGCTAATGATGTGGCTTCGCTGGGATTAAAATCAAAGGAAAAACCGCGTAAGGCAGTTAAACGCTGGCCTTCGCTATCCCTGGTAAAAAAAGACAGCGTATTATCCCAGTAGCCTTTGGTAAAATCCGGAGTGGCAACTCCGGAATTATAAATTCCATGTGTCCACTTATGTATCCAGGGGCTATCTTCCCACCAGATACGATTATTGGATAATGCTAAGGGGTCATCAAAGGTTAAAGACTGGTTCTCATAAGCAATCGGAAAAATCCTAAGATTAAGATTATCCTGTTTATAATCATACCATAACTCGCGGACAGGTTGAAACTGGCGGTAAATTTTCAGGTCAGGGATATGAAAAATATCGTGAAGCCCGGTTATGGCATCGGAAAATTTGCCATTGATGTCAAAACCCCTGATCATTTCGTTGTAGAGTTTTATCTCGGGCAAAGAAAAGGAATTCCCTAACTGCTGGGTAAATATTGCTTCATTTATTACATAACCTGTATTAGACCAGTATTTCAGCTCTATCTCCGCGCTATCGCCAAAATCACTGAAAACCGTAGTCCTGGCGCTTTTGCCGGTAAAACTCCAGGGGTCAACCGTGATATTGCTATAAAAAGCAGAGCCTTCTTCTCCTCCGGCATCAAGATTCAGCCTTAATCTGTCGTAAATTCTCGGGTCAAAAGTATTCTCCCTGCGGTCAAGCGCGGCATTGGAACGCACGCGGAAATTTTTTTCATTTAAATCCCAGTTTGCCCTCTTCCAATAACTATCCTGCGGGGTAAATCCTAAGCGTAATTGAGATTCACCGCTAATTCCGACTCCGGCAAGATTATACCTGGCCTTCTCTGGTTCTTTCTCAACGCGTAATTTAGTAGGTTCTTTTTGAGAAAAACTATTTAATGCCCGATTTATGGCAGCGTCGCGGGAAAGCATTTCTCTGGGCGCTTCTTTCACCTCTACACGCGCAGGCACCTTTTTTTCTAATATAATATTATCCCTCTGGGCAGGGCCGGCAGACTCTTTTGTAAAAATATTATTGATATATTCCCGGGCAGTCTTATTCTGGGGGTCTAAAAGCAAAACCTTTTTGAATTCCGCCAGGGCATCGTCATACCTGCCAAGACGGTAAAAAGTAATTCCGAATTCGCAAAGATAATCTATGGCTTGAACTTCAGCGAAAACAAAAGTGGGGCTAAACAGGCAGGAACAAAGAATGAGAAGTAAAGCTAAAACCGTTGTTTGAAGTTTCATTTTCTTTATTATAAAATATTTTTTATCAATGTCAATAAATATTATTGATTAAAAATAAGGTTTTTTATATTGTAACTGGTTGGGGGTATTTGCCTTATGGATGGGCAGCGAAGGCGAGTAAAGAAAAAGGCTAAAACCAATCAGCCGGTTTTAGCCTTTATAAAATTATTTTTACTTTTTTAGAAAAATTATTCGCTGCGCTTCATCAAATCCTGCGGCGCGCTGGTCAGGTAAATCTTTAAAGAGTGCATAAAAAGGATGAGAAATAACCTGCCATTTGCAACGGCGTAGATACTGCCTTTCATCCTGCAGAAAAATTTTTCTTTCTGCTTCTTTGTATTATGTTCTTTCAATACGTATAGATAGGGTGATGGTTTTTCTAATGCCTCGCCCTGAATTTCCTTTACGATACAGGCAAAATGACGGTGGACAATGCTGCGCGTACCCTGCTTATCCACAATTTCAGAGCTGGAAATTATTCTTTTTTTTCTATCGCTTGAGGTTAAGTTTTTAAATAATAGGTCTCTCATAAGTCATTTCACCCCTTAAATTACCTCAATTAAAAAAAGCCGGATTGCCTTAAATAAGATTCCCTCCTATTTTTTCCCGACAATCCGGCTATCCCTTTTCCTCCGTGGCTGGTTTTTCGCCTACCTATGGCGGGGGTTGGGATTCTTTAAATCTTTTACCCCTCATAATACTTTTATAAACCCCTTAAAAAGTTCAGAAAAAAATATACCGCTACCACATTTAAAGTATAACATTTAATCGCGTTGGTTTTCAAGGTATGGAGGAATTTATCTGAAAGCGCTTTCCTAAGTGAGCACATAAGTTATGCCTGCCTGCCAGCAGGCAGGGAGATACCACTTATTTGGCTAGTCGACAAACTTATTGTGCGAAGTTACACAAACTTCAATATAAGCCGTTTAAAGTAGTTTGTGCGGAAATGATTAAAACAATCGTGGCTCTTTACCTTGAAATATTCTTTTTATGTTGGATTTGTGGCGGATTAAGGCAAAAATGCAGAGTAAAATACCGGAGAATACCAAAATCTTTGATTGCTTAAAGAGAATGCTATAAACCGGCAAGGCAATGACGGTTAAAATAGAGGCAAAAGAAACTATTCGTGTGAGCACAAAGACGACCACCCAGGTCAGGATTAACAGGCCCACAATTAATTTTAAACCGGCTATTTTAACGGATAACCCTATTAATACGCCAAAGGTAGTCGCAATGCCTTTGCCGCCTTTAAATTTTAAAAATATAGTCCAATTGTGCCCGCATATGCAGGCCAATCCAAGTATGATACGCAGCGTATCCTGCGGCACAGGAATAAACACCACAGCTACAAAACCTTTAAGAACATCCAGAACCAATACCGCCACACCCCACCCCTTACCCAGGACGCGCAGGGCATTGGTTGCGCCTATGTTTCCGGAACCGAATTTACGTATATCTATGCCTTTTAATAAACGGCCGAATATGTAAGCGGTAGGTATAGAACCTAAAAGATAACTAATGACTATTCCTGGAATTATCTGCAGCATACAGAATCTTAAACCCCCTCATAATGTAATCTATCCCCGATATAATTGTGAAAATCACCGCCAGCCACCAAAATACAAATGAAAAATACAGCTGCAGGAGAACAGCTATCACTGCTGACATCTGAAAAGTGGTTGTAAGTTTTCCCCATCTCGTAGGAAAGAGCTCTATATTTTGCTTGACTATATATATCACTGCTACGCCTAAAAGGATGATTACGTCCCGGCTGATTACTATGAAAGTAACCCAAAGCGGAAACTTAAGAGTTAACTTGCTAATCGGCGAGAGAAAGATAAAGGCGCTCATCAATAACAGTTTATCGCCTAATGGGTCTAAAACTAAGCCGGCCTTTGTCTGCTGTTTGGATTTTCTTGCGATATACCCGTCAACGGCATCGGAGATGACCCCCAGTATAAAAATAACCAAAGCAAGAAATCTTAAGAAATCCCTTTCGGGTAAATAATAAATAAGGCTGTAAATGAAAAACGGGACGGTTAATATCCTAAAAGTAGAAATCTTGTTTGCAAAGTTCACTTTACTATCCTTATACGCTGAAGCGGCCAGTAAATCAACATTGCCTTGCCTAAAATATTATCCCAGGGCACAAACCCCCAATAACGGCTATCCCTGGAAGAGGCAGAATTATCCCCTAAAACGAAATAGTTGCCGGCCGGCACGGTAATCTTCTGGCCTTCCCCGGAGAAGATTCCGCGATTATAATAAAACCTCTGGCTAAAAGCAGGGTCTAACAAAGGGTGGTCATTAATATATATTGTGCCGTTTTTAATCTCTACTGTTTCACCCGGCAAGGCAACCAGCCTTTTTATAAAATCCTTTTTATTGTCTTCGGGGTAGATAAAAACAACTACATCGCCCCTTTTAAGCTTGGCAAAAGACGGTAATCTTAAATTTGTAAAAGGGATTTTTGCTCCGTAAATAAACTTATTCACCAGTATCAAATCCCCCTCCAGAATAGTAGTCCGCATAGAACCGGTGGGTATCTTAAACGCCTGGACTATGAAGGTGCGGATAAACATTGCCAGTATTAAAGCTATAAGAATTGATTCTACCCATTCGCGGATTACGGATTTTTTTCTCATATTTTTAAAACCTCCAAAAATGCCTCTTGCGGAATCTCCACCCTCCCGAATTGTTTCAGCCTTTTCTTGCCCTTCTTCTGCCCTTCCCAAAGTTTACGCTTGCGGGTAATATCTCCACCGTAACATTTGGCAGTGACGTGTTTACCCACAGGCCTTATTTTTTCCGAAGCTAAAATTTGGCTGCCTACAGCCGCCTGAACACTCACTTCAAATAACTGCCGCGGGATTAACTCTTTTAACCGAGAGGCCAGTGCGTGCGCCTTAAAGCTTACCTTATCTTTATGCATCAGAGACGAGAATGCGTCGCAAATCACGCCGTTTAACATAATATCAAGTTTTACCAATTTCGTAGGTATATACCCCTTGAATTCATAATCCAGGGAGCCGTATCCTTTAGTCAGGGATTTCATCCGGTCGTAGAAATCAACGATAATCTCCGAGAGGGGAATATCAAAAATCAATTTTACCCTGTCCTCCCCCAGGTATTCATTGGACTTAAAAATTCCCCTGCGGGATTTAGTAAATTCGCATACGGGGTCTATCGTATCAATGGGTATAATCATCAATAAATTTACAAAAGGCTCAAAAGCTTCTTCTATATCCTGAGAGGGGGGTAATTTTGCCGGGGTATCAACTTCAACGGTTGCACCGTCCTTATTTTTTATCCTGTAAACCACGTTAGGGACGGTTAAAATTAAATTTAAATCATATTCTCTCTCCAGGCGCTCCTGCACTATCTCCATATGCAGCAGGCCTAAGAATCCGCAGCGAAAACCGCTGCCGAAAGACTGGCTGTTCTCCGGCTCAAAGATAAAAGAAGCATCTGATAGCTTTAATTTATCCATAGCATCGCGAAGGCTGGGAAAATCTCCGGGGTTTACAGGGTATACACCGCAGAAGACCAGGGGCTTTAAGGTACGATACCCGGGCAGGGACTGCGAACACGGATTCTTTATATCCGTTACAGTATCGCCGATAATAATCTCTCTGGGGTCGCGGATATTTGCGGTAAAATATCCTACCTCTCCGCAGGACAAAGAGTCAGCCTTAAAATATTTCAAGTTCTTGAATACGCCTAATTCTTCTATCTTGTAGACTTTTCCCGAATGCATCAATTTTATATTAATTTGAGCCGGAATATTCCCGTCCACCACGCGCACAAAAATCACTACACCTTTATAGGCATCAAAACGGCAGTCAAAAATCAGCGCCTTTAAAGGATGCGTAGCTTCTCCGGCGGGCGCAGGCACAACCTCTATTATCCTCTCTATTATTTCCTGAACCCCCCTGTTCTCTTTAGCAGAAGCCAGAAGAATCTCTTCCTCCTTAAAGCCTAAGACAGACAAAATTTGCCGTTTCACGCGCGGTATATCAATGCTCGTCAGGTCAATCTTATTTATTACCGGAATTATCGCCAGCTTATTCTGGCGCGCCAGATAGTAATTGGCAACAGTCTGGGCCTCTATCCCCTGGGCAGCATCTATTACCAGGACCGCGCCTTCACAGGCAGCTAATGATTTTGAAACCTCGTAAGTAAAATCCACGTGGCCGGGGGTATCAATAAGATTCAACACGTAATCCTTGCCATTGGCGCTATGATAGGACAATCTTACCATTGACGCCTTAATAGTGATACCGCGCTCTTTTTCCAGGTCCATGTCATCTAATAGCTGGTTGCCTTTGTGTCTTTTATCCACAGCGCCGGTCAACTCCAGTATCCTGTCCGCCAAAGTAGATTTACCGTGGTCTATATGGGCGATTATGCTGAAATTACGAATCAGGGATTTATCCATTATCAGAAATTTTTTTTAACACCGTATCTACTACTTCTTCAATCGTCATATCTGTCGTATCAATATAAACCGCATCCTCGGCTTTTTTAAGGGGGGCAAATTCCCGTTTTGAATCCATAGTGTCGCGATTGGAAAGGTCTGTCTCAATATCGGCAAAGGTTACTTCCTGGCCAAGCTCTTTTAATTCCTTGAGCCGGCGGTTAACCCGCTCTTTAAAATTTGCGTCTAAGTAGAATTTCTTATCTGCGTCAGGAAAAACTACTGTCCCTATATCCCGGCCGTCTAAAACCGCGCTTCCCTGCTTACCCAATTTTCTCTGCAGCTCCGACATCACTTCTCTAACGCCCCTTATCTTTGCAATAAGGGACACAGACTTTGTTACGAAAGGCTCCCTGATTTGCGCGGTAACATCTTTATTATCCAGGAACACCCTTAACGAGCCGTCAGGATTGTTACGAAGATCAATACGGCTGGACTTGGCTGACTCGATAATACGATTTGAATCTTCGGGGCTGATTTTTCCTTCCAGCACCTTCAAGGTTAATGCCCGATACATTGCCCCGGTATCTATATAAAGAAAGCCCAATTTCTGGGCTATCATCCTGGCAATCGTGCTCTTGCCTGCGCCAGCAGGCCCGTCAATAGCGATAATCATCCAATTATTTGCAGGTTTAATCTATCTCTTTTTTGGTTTATCTGTTTTAAGGTGCTGCTTAATTTCTTCTTGTCTTTTTTAGCTATAGCTGATTTTAATTTTGATAAATTATTTTGAAATGACTCTATTGCCTTGATAATATTCTTCCGGTTGCTTAAGAGTATATCTACCCAGATTTCGCTATCGGAACTGGCGAGGCGCGTTGTATCCCTTAAGCCGGTAGAGGAAAATCTCAAATATTGCTTAGGCACAGAATCAATCAAAGAAAAGGCAACTGCGTGCGGCAGGTGGCTGGTAAGAGCTAAAATCATATCATGTTTTTGGGGAGTGAGCAAAACAACCCTTGCTTCTAAGCGCTGCCAGAAAGCCTTTATTTTTGCTAAGGCTTTCGCCCGAGAGTTTCGCGTGGGCGTCAATATGCAAAGAGAGCCCCTGAACATATCCGGGCCTGCATTAATAATGCCTTTTTTCTCCGAACCTGCCAGAGGGTGGCTTCCTATATAATTGGGGAAAAGCTTCCCCAGCTTATTTGAAACCTCTCCCTTCGTGCTCCCAACGTCAATAACTATACAATCTTTTGAGACTATCTTAGAGATTCTTGGCGCCAGGCTCATTATTACGCTCACCGGAGTAGCTAAAACCAATAAATCCGCTCCTTTAATAATCTCTAAAGCCACAGACCCCCTGTCAATGGCGCCTTTATTTTTGGCTAATGCTAAACTCTTCCTGTGGCGGCTTACGCCTATTATCTCATTGGCAAGGTGCTTCTTTTTTATGGCTAAAGCGATAGACCCTCCGATTAAACCGGTACCGACTATCGCGACTTTATTAAATAGGGGCATTTAGATTTCTCTTTGAACAGTCTTAGCTAATATTTTTAATTCCTGCATCAAATTTGAAAAGTTGGCCGGTAATAATGACTGTGCGCCGTCAGACTTGGCGTCCTCCGGATGGCTGTGAACTTCAATAATCAGGCCGTCAGCTCCTGCGGCAACAGCGGCTTTGGAAAGAGGAGAAACCAGCCCCCATTTACCGGCAGCATGAGACGGGTCAACTATGATAGGCAGGTGAGAAAGCTGTTTGACGGTAGCGATTGCGCTTATATCCAGGGTATTTCGCGTTGAATCCTCAAATGTCCTGATGCCGCGCTCGCACAAAATAACGTTGAAATTGCCGGCTGCTAAAATATATTCCGCAGACATAAGCAGCTCTTTAACGGTGGAAGACATCCCGCGCTTCAATACCACCGGCTTCTTGGCAAGGCCGACCTCTTTCAGCAGGTTAAAATTCTGCATATTGCGCGCGCCAATCTGCAATACATCCACGTAACTTGCCACCAGTTCCAGTTCGCGCGGGTCCATTACCTCGCTGATGGTAACTAATCCTAAGGCACCGGCTGTATCTTTTAAAATTTTAAGGCCCTCTTCGCCTAATCCCTGAAAGCTGTAAGGTGAAGTGCGCGGCTTAAACGCGCCTCCCCGCAGCACGCAAGATCCGGCTTTTTTTATCTCCCTGGCAATCTCGTTTAAGGTAGGCGCATCTTCAATAGCGCAGGGCCCGGCCATAACCACTATCTTTTTCCCGCCGATTTTTACACCCTTGCCCAGGTCAATAACCGAATCTTCACGCTTAAACTCCCGGGAAACAAGTTTATATGGAGCCAATACCGGCATGACCTTTTCTACTCCCGGAAAAACCTCTAAGGGCGTGACTTGCAATATATCTTCCGGGCCGATAACGCCGATTATGGTACGCTCTGTGCCTTTTGAGACATGCGGCGTCAACCCTAATTTCGTGACTTTATCAATGATATGGTTGATCTGCTCATCTGTTGCATCCGGCCTTAAGACTATAATCATCTTTCCTCCATTTCACCCCTGCCTGCCTTGACTGCCGTCAGGCAGGCGGCAGGCAGGCAACACTTGCTACCTATTGCCTACCACTTTTTTTAACACTTTAATGAATCTCTCATTTTCTTTTTTTGTCCCGATAGTTACCCGGATAAAATTCTTTAAACCGTATTGTTTCATATCCCTGACAATAACGCCGTATTTAAGCATCTGGTTGAATACTTCCACGCAGTCACGGCCTACATCAATGAGGATAAAATTTGCGACACTTGGCACATAAGGTATGCCGAATTTTGTAAGGTTGTCGTATAAATAGCTCTTGCCCTCTAAAATTAATCTTCTGGTCCTGCGTATGAATTTTTTATCATCCAGGCAGGCAACAGCTGCTACCTGTGCCAGGAAATTGACATTAAAAGGCTGCCTTACCCGCTCCATATAAGAAATGAATTCCGGGCGAGCCACGGCATAACCTATCCTTAACCCGGCCAATCCATAGGCCTTGGAAAAGGTCTTTAGGACCAGGAGATTCTTATTTTTGATGTAATTCATGGTGTTGGGAAAATCGTCAACATCAACAAATGTGTCATACGCCTCATCCATTACCAGTAATATATGCTCAGGCAACCCATTTATAAAATCCTCAAGTTCATATTTTGTCACATAAGTGCCTGTAGGATTATTGGGATTAGAAATAAATATCAGCTTTGTTTTCCTGTCTATCCTTTTCTTGATGGACTCTAAATCATATTTAAAATACCTCAGCGGCACCTTGATAATCCTGCGGCCGGCAACCTGCGATATAATCTCATACTCCAAAAATGTAATATCGGCGGTAATGATTGACTCGTCTTCCTCTACGAAAGTTTTTATGATGACGTCAATCAGCTCATCAGAGCCGTTGCCTAAAATTAAATTATTGGGTGCAAGGTTCAGGTATTTGCCCAATCTCTTCTTTAAATAAAAACTCTGGCTGTCGGGGTAGCGGTTAATATTAGGCAGATTCTTCCTGATGGCCTGCATTGCCTTAGGTGAAGCGCCTAAGGGGTTTTCATTAGAAGCCAGCTTCATGACTTCGCGCAGCCCCAATTGTCTTTTGGTCTCTTCTATCGGCTTTCCGGCTATATACGGTTTTACCGATAAAATATTTTTCCTGATTAATCCTTCCATCTAGTCTCCGATAGGGTAAGAACCCAATATTTTTAAAAACTTGCACCTGGTCTCCAATTCTAAGAGTGCTTTTTTAACGCGTTGGTTTTCTTCATGCCCTTCCAGGTCCACGAAGAAATAATAATCCCAGGCCTTCTTTTTGGAAGGCCGGGATTCAATCTTGGTAAGATTGATTCTGTATTTTTTAAAAGGTAAAAGCATATTATGTAAAGCGCCCACCTTATCTTTGATAGAAAACAGAATCGAAGTCTTGTCAAAACCGCTCTCTGCAGCAGAATTTTTTCCAATCACGAGAAACCTCGTAATATTATGCGGAGAATCTTCAATGTCCGAGGCGATGACTTTTAATTTATAAACTTTCGCTGCCAATAGTGAAGCAATACAGGCACTGTATTTCTGGCGGCTGGCTATTTTTGCTGCAGCCGTGGTACTAGAGACCTCAACAGTTTCTGCGGACGGCAAATTTTCCCGCAGCCAAATCCTACATTGGCCGAATACCTGCGGATTGGAATATACGCGTTTAATCTTATCTTTAGGGCAGCTGGCTAACAGATTATGCGACACGTCTAAAATAATCTGGGCGCAAATCTTCAAATCAGAATCCACGAACATATCCAGGGTATGCGTCACCGCTCCCTCAACAGAATTCTCTATCGGCACCACTCCGTAATCAGCGCTACCCCTCTCCACTTCCAGAAATACATCGGTAATGCTGTCGCAGGCAATGAATTCTACCTGTGAGCCAAACCTCTTCAGGGCAGCCAGGTGCGTGAAAGTAGCTTCGGGGCCCAAATAAGCAATCTTTAGGGCCTTATTCAGGCTAAGGCTGGAAGACATAATCTCGCGGTATATCGCCTCAAGCGCAGCTTGGCTTAAGGGGCCTTTGTTTATCAGGCTTAAGTTATTCAGGATTTGCCTTTCCCGGTCAGGTGAATATACGCCTGAGCCTTTTTTTTGCTTTATTTTACCTACCTCTAATGTAATCTTGGCGCGTGAATTTAAAAGCCCGGTTATATTTTTATCTATGACGTCTATTTTCTTACGCAACTTTTTAAGATTCATTCCCGTTAGACCTCCTTTTGGCTCATTTTTGATAATTTTCTTTTAGAACCCCGTTAGAAAGGTCTAACGGGACTCCTTTGTTCTCTAAAAAATTTTCTATCTTGGGAAGCTCTTCAAGCGACTTCAAGCCGAAATATTCTAAAAATTGTTTGGTAGTCCCGAATACAAAAGGCCTGCCAGGAGCTTTTTTCCTCCCTGAAATACGGATAAGATTTTTATCCAGAAGGTGCTTCATTACCCCGTCTATATTCACATTCCTTAAGAGTTCTATCTCAAGCCTGGCCACCGGTTGTTTGTAAGCAATAATCGCCAATGTCTCCAGGGCGGGCTTTGACAGCCTTTCTAAACGCCTGCCTTTATATAATTTCCTCAGGAATGGCGCAAAGTTAGGCGAAGCTATCATTTGAAATCCGCCTGCAATTTCAACTACAGAGATACCGCGATTAGATTGCGTATATTCAGCTTTTAATTCTTCTATCGTCTTGCGGATTTCAGTCGGCTCCATGTTATCTAAGGCATTTCTCATCTGTTCAATAGCAATGGGCCGTTCGCTGGAAAAAAGCATAGCTTCTATTGCTGACTTCAGGTTATTTTCCGCCATATTACCTTAATTTTCTTTGCTTATAGACTACGTTTAATAAATCTTCCGTGGTTTGAACATCGGGAGATTCTTCAAGGGCCTTTTTTATCATTGATAATGCCTCAGGCCTTTTATACTCTAATTGCGTGAGCACTGCCAAGGCTTCCTGCGTAATGTCGCTGGCCCTGGTTTGCTCTTCTTTTACTTTACCATCCTGTATAAGGCCGAACTTGCCTACTTTATTCTGAAGCTTTGCAATAATTTCTCTTGCGCGCTGTTCTCCTATCCCGGGTAAGGACTTTAAGAAATTCATATCCGCCTCATCTATTGCCTGTGCAATCAAAGATATTGGTTTATTCAGCGCTTTTAAGGCAGCCCTTGGCCCGATACCGGAAACAGTGATAAAAATCTCAAAAAAATCTTTTTCAATATCATTCAGAAACCCGATCAATACCGGAATACTCTTTGATGGCTCAACCTGAAGATAATGGAATGTAATAAGATTAACGTTCCCGTCATTGCTGACATTTTCATCCAAGCGCTGCATTACTGCTGTGGGCACAAAAACCGTATAGGAAATATTGCCTACATCCACAAGCAGGTAATTTTGCCCCTTTTCTACAATTTTTCCGCAAATCCTTGAAATCATATTATTTTAGCTTTCTAACTCCCGCCTACGGCGGGATAAGTTCGGGCATATAAGTTATGTTCGCTTCGCTCCATAACTTATGCCCTTACTTATATAGCTATGAGCGATGGCTAATGCCAGGGCGTCTGTCACATCCATGTATCTGGGCAGGCTCTTTAAATTCAAGGTGCTGGCTACCATCCTCTGGACCTGGCTTTTAGAAGCTAAGCCGCGGCCCACAACCGCTTTCTTCACGCGCGTGGCTGCATATTCAATCAAAGGTATATTCTCTTTGGCGCAGGCAAGGCAAATAACGCCGCGCGCCTGCCCCAAAAGATACGCTGTTGTAGGATGGCGGTAATGCGCGTATAATTTTTCCAATACTAAAACATCAGGCTTGCTATCCGATATCAATTTCATTATCGCACGGTGTATCTTATCCAGCCGCTTAGGCAGTATATCCTTACTGGAAGTAGAGATTATTCCTGCCTCGCACAAAGAAAGAACATTATTTTTTGCATTGATAACGCCGTATCCTGTTATAGATAAGGCCGGGTCAACGCCTAAAATTATCATGCCTATTCGTTTTCGGATGCTGCCTGCTCTAAAATTTCGTCAGGTATATCAAAATTCGCGTAAACCTGCTGGACATCGTCATGTTCTTCCAATGCATCAATCAATGACAATACCTGCTTGGCCTCATTTCCGGTTACCTTAATAGTCGAAGATGGTATCATCGTTACTTCGGCATCCTGCGGCTGTATACCTTTGGCTTCGACAGCCTGTTTAACTTTTTCAAAATCCTGCGCAGGCGTGATAACTTCATAATTCTTATCATCTGATTTAAAATCTTCTGCGCCTGCATCCAGGCTGATAGACATCAACTCATCTTCCTTGGCCTTGCTTTTCTCGATAAGCAGGTAGCCTTTTTTGGCAAACATCCAGCTCACCGCTCCGGCCCCGGCCATATTGCCGCCTTTTTTGGACATAATGTTACGTAGCTCTGCGGTAGTACGATTTTTATTATCCGTAAGTGCCTCAATCATAATCGCGACACCTCCCGGCCCGTATGCTTCATACATCACTGTTTCATAAATTATTCCCGGTATTTCCCCGGTCCCGCGTTTTATTGCCATTTTAACATTTTCGGAAGGCATATTTTCCTCTCTTGCCTTGGCAATTAAGGCGCGCAACCTGGAATTTATATCCGGGTTGCCTCCGCCTTCCCGCGCGCAAACCGTGATTTCTTTAATAATCTTGGTATAAGCTGCGCCTTTTTTGGCATCGGCCGCATTTTTTTTGGATTTGTTAGTCTTCCATTTAGAGTGACCAGACATTTTTTCCTCCTTAAGATAACATTCGAGTCGATAGTCTATAGTCGATAGTCAAAGTAAAGTTTTTACTATTGATTATAGGCCATTGACTATTGACCCATTATTTTTTTACATTTAATAGGGACAGGTAGAATAAGCCGGGTTCTGTGTCAATGTGAATTCCCACATCCTTAGCGGTCATTTCTCTTAAGGCCGATGTTGCCATCAGCCTTTTGCAGCCAACCCGAGACTAATAACGGCAAGGGCTCTTGCCTCATCTCTTACTCGGCCTTGCTCCACGCAGAGATTGCCTCGTTTCACCCCTTCGCGAAGGGACTGTCCCCGAAGGGGACTGTCCCTAATGCAAAAGACTCGTCTCTGTGGCTCTCCCGACTTTCGCTTGCGCTCGGTCGGGTTCCTCGATTTCCGGCCGCATTCGGTCGGAACTTCGGGAATATCCTACCCTGACTTAACATCAAGGCGACGGGCGTTACCCGTAGCGTTGCCCTCTGGAGCCCGGACTTTCCTCTTCGCCAAAGTATTTTGGCGAAGTAACCGCATTCTACCTGCCCAATTTTTCTCTAAGAGCTTCTTTTATAGCCTTAGTGGCTAACTTATCAGCACCGCGATTCTCTTCACGGGGAATATTATTTATCGCAATGCTCTTAAACCCCTGCATCAAATTCAAAACTTGATTATATAAGCCTATAATATTTGTGCTTTTTATCTTATAAATTTTTTTAATCTGCCTGTATAAAAGCTGGCTATCGGTATTAATCTTTAAGCTTTCTGCTTTAAGCATTAATGCCTCCTGCAAGGCATAAATTAAAGCAGTGTATTCCGCTATATTATTAGTGGCGTTTCCTATGTAGCTGGAAATATTCTTGATTGTTTCTCCGTTACTGCAGATAACCACTCCTATGCCGCTTGGCCCGGGGTTGCCTTTTGACGCGCCGTCAATGTAAATCTCAATCTCCTTCATGAAGATGATTCATCTGCAATATACAATATCCTATTGCATACTTCACAGGTAATTATCCGCTCGTACATTTTTATCAGGTTTATTACCTGCGGGGGCACGAACATGTTGCAGCCACCGCAGGAATTATCCTTTACATCTACTATTGCCAGGCCTTCGCGATTACCCAGTATCCTTTCATATTGCTTAAGTATCTTTGGCTCTATTTCCGGCATAACCTGCTTTCTCTGTGCCTCCAATTGCGCAAGGCGGCCGTCTATTTCTTTAATCCTGTCTTCAACTTTTTCCTTTTGGGCATTAAATCCCTTTTCTTCTTCTTTGAGATGCTCTTTCTCGCGCTCTGTCTCGGTCTTGACCTTGTCTGCCTGGTCAAATAATTCCAATATTTTATCTTCTATTACAGAGGCATCGGTTTTTGCATCATTTATCTGCTGCAGCATAGCCTGGTATTCCTTGTTGGTCTTAAGGGAATAAAGCTGGGTTTGTAATTTCTTTGAGCTTTCTTCCTTGGTTGCTAACTCTAATTCTTTCTCCTTACGCTGTTTTTGCAAGTCTAAAAGCGACTTCTCCAGCGAACTCAGATGCGCCTTCTTTTCTTCAAAAGAAGCCTCTAATGCCTTGATTTCCTGCGGCTTAGAATCTTTTTCATGCTTCAGGCCATAGATTTCACTGTCAATTGTCTGCAACTTAATCAAATTTTCTAACTGCGATTTTAAGTCAACAATCGGCATAAATCTCCTTGGATGGTGGGCGATAGAGGATTCGGACCTCTGACCTCCACAATGTGAGTGTGGCGCTCTAACCAGCTGAGCCAATCGCCCTAACTTAACTGGGCCCAGAAGGAATCGGACCTCCGACCAAGTGATTATGAGTCACCTGCTCTACCGCTGAGCTATGGGCCCAAAATCTATATTCCCCATAGCGAATTCGCCAAGTCTTGTGGCGGAGAGCTATGGGCCCAAAATTTCAATCTACCCATAGCGAATCCGCCAATGCTTTGTGGCGGAGAGCTATGGGCCCGCAAAGCAATACTATAATATACTATTTTAACTGGTATTTGGCAAGAAAAATTAAGGAAATTTTGAGGGATTTAGTTACGAGTTAGTATTCTAAAGTATGCCCTAAATTATTTAATACGTCTTTTACCGGAGCGAACCTGAAATCACGCAGAAGTTTTTTCAGCTTCTTAAAATTATTTTTTACCCCGATATATATCCTGAATTTATTCAGGGGGTCAATACCTAGCTCAGGTTGATACGGGTCAAACTCCGGGGGGTGCAAATAGACTATTGCCGGATGCCCCTTGTGATTTAACTTAGAGATGAGCATTTTGGTTAACGGATAAGGATAAAGCCTGAAATAACCGCCTCCTGCTGCCGGAAGATTTAAGCCGAAAAATTGACAGGTAGAAAGCGGGAATTCTATCAATTTTTTCCCTTCCTGCTGCCGCAATATATAAGGAAATCTGGGGGTATTAGACATGCCGTACTTATCATGAATAATGGGGAAAATTGAAGAATCGTAGGCTATGCCATTCTTCATTAAAACATCAATCACCCACTGCGAATTAGCAGTAATGGAAAAACAGGCTGCCCTATGCCCTAATACTTTCTTACCGGTAATACTTTCAAGTAAGCTTATTGATTGCTTTAATTCCGCCTCAAACTCTTGCGGAGTTTGTTGATAAGCGCGCTTGTGCGACCAGCCATGGCTAGCGATCTCATGCCCCTGCTCTGAAATTTTCTTTATCAAAGCTGGGTGCCTTTCAGCCACCTGGCCTAATACAAAAAAAGTTGCATAGACTCCCTCGCTTTTCAGCAGGGAAATTATTTTTTCCGTGTTCTCCTGCGCCCTCGAAGCATAAGTTCTCCAGAGAGAACGGTCCAGGTATTTTTCTAAATGCGTATTGTGAAACCAGTCTTCTAAATCAAAACTCAGTGCATTTATCATCGTTTAAAAAACATCCCAATCTGCAAAAGTGATAAACCAGTTTTTCTTATTTAAAAATAAATCCTTGTCAACAGTAGAAGAGTTTATTCTGCCAACAAGCACCAATTTGCGGGGATTGAATCCCGCAGGTACAGCAATAAAACCTGCATTTTTCAGGGCCTTGTAATAAATATTGCTTTTGAGGCAGGTGCTGATACATAAATCCATATCCTGGCTTCTGAAGTTGCTTAAGGCAGCGTCAAGCAAGGCGTCAAATATTTCCTGCCTGCCCGGCAACACAAAGAAGTCCATAATGATACCTGTTTTCAGGGAAAAAACTTCAGCATTTCTCATAATAATATACCCGGCTATTTCTTCACCCTCTAAAGCGGCTAATATCTGGTAATCCTGCAGCGGTCTGGATTTGAACCTCCAATTGAGGTATCTGCTGTCTCTTGGTGCCATGATTTTTGCCTGGGCCAGAGAACGATTCCAGAAAATATCAAATTGGCGATCAAAGCTCTCTCTCGTTTCTATATTTATGTTATTTCTTTTAAATTTGAAATGAGAAAAACTCATATGGTAGAGAGGCTCTAACAGGTAAGATAAGAAACCAGACAGGCCGGGTTTCTTGGTTACCTTGGCTAAAATATTTCTTATTTTTAACGGTTTAACCAATAAAGGCAAGGTAGCAATATCAAAGAACCCCAGCCTATTAACAAATCCGGGAAGAGATTTTTGGTTTGGAAAAGCTATTGAAAAGGGAATTCTTGACCTGACAAGTTCTTGCATAGACGCTTGTCCCAGGCTCTTGAATACTCCCAGCCTTCTATAATCAGCGTGCGTCGCAAGATGCAAAACTAACCCTGTCTGAAATATCCTGTTATCTATTTTCAAATATTGCAGCACATTGGGATAATGCCCGATTATCCTGCCATCTTTTTCAGCAACAAATGTAATCGCACCGCCTGCAGGGTTATTACAATACAACCAATCCCAAAATTCCGGTATATAAATAGGCTGGTCAGAAGACCAATAACCGGAGAAAGTTTCCTTTAAAAACCCTAATATCGCCTCTTTATCCTTTAATTCCGCTTTCTTTATCTGGTAATCCATATGCAAGATTACTTCTTCTCTGTATCTTGACTTTCTGTCTTAGGCTTTTTTCCGTATTTTTCTTTCATCTTTTGCATCATATCCTGCATAGACCCAATATCTATTTTTAACGCATCATCTGTTTTTAATTCTACTTCCTTTACGAGATTCAAGTCTTTGTCGTATTTGAGGAGCTTATTACCTGACAGAACAACAACGCCCCCGTCATTGGTAGCGACCATTTGCTTCTGCATCGCTCCCATCATATTCATCATCATCCCGCTCATGGCTTCTTTCCCCATTTGCTTATCCATAGGTTTCTCTTCTGTTTTTTCTGCAGGTGTTTGGGCAAAAGCAACGACTGAACAAAATATCAGAGCAACAATTACCAAAACTAAAACCTTTACCTTGATCATAGTAATACCTCCTTAAGGGTTCATTATACTACTGAAAATTCAAAATGGTAGGGGATTTAGCGGGTCCCTGCCTGCCGGCAGGCAGGGACCCGCTAAAGAAAACAACTTATTCAGAAATGGTCTTATGGATATTTATTTAACATCGAGAATATCAAAAGTGTAGGTATCCTTTGGCTTTGGTTCAGGATTTGATTTACTTCTACAAAAGTAATTATACTCTTTTCCGTTTTCGCCTTTGTATTTAACTCTTAGCGTCAACTCAATATTAGGAGGTGTTTTCTGAGCATAAGCACCTATCTCTGGCCCATATAAGTATGTCAAAAACTGGTTTGGATTTAATACAAATGCCTCTTCTTTTCTGCCTATAATCTTGTTCCATTCATCAGGTGGGGTTATTCTGTTTCCATTATCATTTATTTCCCACTTTATATCTACATCAGCAGCTTTTAAATTCCCAACATTCTTTAAAAAAATATAACACAAAGCATGGGGAGAATTGGGACTCATCGGATCAGTAAAGCGTATCTGAACTATCAGCGGTATAGCAATTACTACCGGTCTATCTTCATTGATAGTTTTTAGATATCCTTTGATATGTGACTCGACTTCTAATGGCACAATGACTCTATATATTTTTTTTGAAATTGGTCTATTATATTTTTTGTTATACCAAATGTAAGATTGATATAGCAAAAGGAAAATAACGCCTATAGAGACAAAAAAGGCAATCTTAATAGCTCCCGTGTATTTTTTACTTCTCTGTATATACCAAAAAGATATAATTATACTTAAAGTTGAGATTACTAAAAGAATTTTCCACAGGGTTATGTTCATATATTTATCCTAAATAAAAACCCTCTCATTGTGTATAATAATGTAATTAGCGCTATTATTGAAATTACATAAGAGCTCACTGTTAATAAAAGTTTATTTTTTACTTTTCTGTTAAATTTATTGTTAATTGCGAAGTTTAATAATGAAAGAAATGTATGAAAACCAAAAACTACGATTAGATAATTGGGTTGATACCAACTAGGACAATTTTCGGCTAAAAAAATAATGTTTATGCCAGTACAGCTTCCCTGAAAACTTAGTGGGAAAATAATTGAAAAATAATTCTTTAGTTTGTTTATAGTAAAATAGTGCGTGATTTGAAGTAGTATAAAGAAAATTGAGACATAAAAAGCGGGAATTGATAATATATTGCAGAAGAGGTTATATATTTTATTAGTCAATTTCTTTCCTCTAGTTGAAAATATTATACTCCTAATTACAGTAAAATTTAATCTTTTTATTACTCTAAATTATTGGCTGTGATTGAGCGGTGGCGTGGAGGACCCACTGTCATTTATGCTTTAATATCTTAGAGGCAACTGTAAAAGATGGCTTGGAGAATTCGCGATTCTTGGATGAAAAAGAGAATGACGGTTTGGAAAATCCGTCCTTGTCAGTAGATATGGAAAACGAAGGTTTGGAAAATTCTTCGTTGTCAGATTTGATAGAGAATGAAGGCCTTGAGAATTCACCTGTATTGGTATCAATAGAAAAAGAAGGTTTGGAAAAATCTGCTCTATTGGAATAAATAGAAAATGAAGGTTGAGAGAATTCGCTCATCTTAGGAAGAATAAAAGAAGATTGCCTGCTAAAATCTTCGGAAAATTTTACAAATTCACTTCTGTTTGTAAAGTAAATCTCCCTCTTCCCGGATCTTCCATCGCCAGCAAAAGAAGGCGTTAGAAAAAACCAAGCCAAAAGCATAACTACCCAAGCAACTATTAATTGTTTTTTATTCATATAAATTTGAAAATCTGCTGTAAAGCAAAAAATAATATTATCCCCACTGGCAGGCCGCCAAAAAATAGTAATCCTAAGTCATACCAGGAGTAGTTAGTACCACCGAGCTTTGCTATAGAAATACATAGCATTTGTCCAAAGAAAATAGACAGCAAAAGAAGAATAATATTGCTTGTCTTTATTAATATAGTTTTAATCATTATATTAGTGTTTATTCTTTTTGAGAATCTTTAAGAAGACGGAAACGATGGTGGGGTCGAATTGGGTGCCGGAGCCGTCCTGAATTATCTTTAGCGCTTGAGGTTTAGAAAATGCCTTGCGGTAAGGCCGCGCAGAGGTCAATGCCTGGTACACGTCGGCAATGGCGATAATCCTGGCCCCTACAGGGATTTCTTCGCCTTTTATTCCTGTAGGGTAACCTTTCCCGTCCCAGCGCTCATGATGATAAAAAATAAAAGGAATCAGGGGGTGCAAAAAGTGAATCGGCCTGATGATATCAGCGCCTATCTGGGGATGCTTTTTAATCTCCTCAAATTCCTTCTTTGTCAGCTTAGACTTCTTAAGCAGGATATTCTCGCTAATCCCTATTTTACCCAAATCATGCAGCATTGATGCCTGCTTAACCAGGTCTGTCTCTTCCCTGGATAAATTCAATTCTCTGGCAATCTCCGTGGCATAACGGACAGTGTTCTCTACGTGCTCTCCGGTATAATGGTCTTTTAATTCAATAGTCTTTGCAAAAGCGGAAATTGCCTCTATCAAGCTTTGATTCGCCCTTTTGGTAAGTTTGCCAAGCTTATTCTTTAGAAATTTGACATCGCTGCTTTCTTTAGTTTTTGCGGCAAGATGGTTTTTCCCATTCAGCAGGTCTTCGGAAGAATAAACCCTGTTTCCCCCTGATTCCTTTGCCTTGCTTAAAATCCTGTCGGCAAGGTTAATTAAATCATCAGAGCTAGCAATCCTGTCTTCCGGATAGGAAACCACTGCGAAGCTTAATTTCAACTTAACGCTGTGCTTCTTATCCCCGAAATTACATAAATTGAGGGCATCTAAGAGCCTTTGCGCCAAAACCAGGGTCTGCGGCCTGTCTGTGCCGGGAGAAAGAATAATAAATTCCTCTCCGCCAAAACGGATGACAACATCATACCTGCGTACCATCCTTTTCAATTCTTTCGCAAATTGCTTTAATACTAAATCTCCGAACTGAAGGCCATAAACATCATTTATAGATTTAAAATAATCTATATCTAACATAACAATCGCCAATGCGTGGGCGTATCTTCTGGCGCGGTAAAATTCTGCCTCAATAACTTCTTCAAGGTAACGGTGGTTATAAAGCCCTGTGTGAGGGTCGGTCAGGGAAAGCTGCTTTAATCTTTTATTTGAATTTGTAAGTTCTTTGTTTAATAATTCCCGTTCTTCATCTGACTTTTTATGTTCGGCAATCTCACGTTCCAATTCCGCAGTGCGTTCTTTAACTAGTTCTTCAAGGTGCTCGCGGTATCTCTTCAGCTCTTCCTCTACCTTTTTACGGCTTGAAATATCAACATTTACTTCAGCAACCAGCCATTTACCATCCTTTGTCTGGAACGGTATAGTGGTAACCTGTATAGGCCTGTTATTCTCTTTGGCCAAAACTTCTTCGCTAACAACAGGCTTTTTTGTTTCCAGTGCCTTTTTGATACCGCAGGCGGGACAAGGGTCCCCTCTATCCATAAAATACTCGTAACACTTCTTATCCTTAGGGTCGCCGTATATTTTTGCCCATTCAGGGTCAATATAGAGTATGTTAAAATCTGAATCTATTATATCCAGGCCTGTTTTTGTAGAGCCCAGGATAAATTCAATCTGCTGCCTCAGGGCCTGGGCCTCATCCTGGGCCTTTTTACGGTCAGTTATTTCTCTGCAAGTAACAATTATTACCGGTTTATTAGAAAGATCTAAGATGCTTCTACCGATTGTCTGGAAATAACGCCATGAGCCGTCTTTATGCAGAAGGCGATGTTCCAGGGACCTTGCAGTGCCCAGATTTTTAAGTGCACTGGCGGCAGCATCAACGGTAGCCGGTAAATCATCCGGGTGAATAAAATTGAATATGTTCTTATTCAAATATTCTTCCGGCGGACGGCCAAGCACACGCTCGGCAGAAGGGCTGCCGTAAATTATATTATGGTCCTGGTCTATTACGAAGACCATGTCTTCTATATTTTCAATAAGTGAGCGGAAATGTTCCTCTTTACGCTGCAATGATTCCTCTGTACTTTTAAGCCTGGTAATTGCCTTTTCCAATTCGGCAGTGCGTTCCCGGACTGATTCTTCAAGGTGCTCGCGGTGTTTTTGTAATTCCTCCTCGCTCTTTTTTAACATCTCCTCTGCGCGCTTGCGCTCGGTAATTTCACCGCGCAGTTCCTCATTTGTCCTGGTCAGCTCTGCGGTCCTCACTCTGACCCTTATTTCTAATTCTTCGCTGGTCTCGCGTAATCTTTCCTCTATTTGCCTAAAATCAGTGATGTCTTCAAAGCTTTCAATCCCTCCGATAACATCCCCTTTTTCATTCTTTAGCAAATTGGCATTTTTTATAACTGTCACTGACCGGCCGTCTTTTATCTTTATCGTGCAGCGCCTGGCTAAAATCGGCTTTTGCACTTCATCGGAAAATAACCCGCATTTATCCTGGCAGGGGGTTTCAGCGAATAATGTGCATTCTTTACCTATCATCTCAGCCGCAGAATAACCTGTAATCTCTTCGGCTTTTTTGTTCCATTTTACAACCCGCCTATCTTTGTCTACAACAAAGATAGCGCTGGGAACAACATTAAAAAGAAGCTCAAAATATTCCCTGCTATTTGATTCTAATGCCTTTTCCATATTATTGTTATTACCTTAAAAAAAGGCAGCCTTTTTAGAAGACTGCCTTTAAATCTAGAAGTTTAGGCCTAGATTAATATTCCCTCTGATGCGCAAGCGTCATATCTAAAAAGGTGCGTAACCTCCTTGAACGTGTAGGGTGCCTGAGTTTCTTCAGGGCTTTTGCCTCAATCTGCCTGACCCTTTCACGCGTTACCTTGAAAACATTGCCTACTTCTTCCAGGGTGCGGGGGGAGCCGTCGGTAATCCCGAAGCGTAAGACCAGAATCCTTTTCTCCCTTTCCGTAAGCGTAGATAAAGCAGAATTCATTTCTTCCTTTAGCATGGAACGCACTGTTTCGTTGGCAGGAGATACTGCCTTTTTATCCTGTATAAAATCGCCAAAATGCGTATCACCCTCATCGCCGATAGGCATCTGAAGCGAAATGGGCTCCTGCGCAATCTTTAATATAGCCTTTACTTTATCCTGCGGCAATCTCATTTTCTGGGATATCTCTTCAGGCGTGGGTTCCCTGCCGTTCTCCTGTACGAATATACGGGAAAACCTTATTATTTTATTTATCGTCTCCGTCATATGCACGGGGATTCTTATAGTGCGCGCCTGGTCTGCTATGGAACGGGTTATCGCCTGCCTTATCCACCAGGTTGCATAGGTAGAAAACTTATACCCTCTTTTGTATTCAAATTTTTCTACAGCCCGCATAAGCCCGATATTTCCCTCCTGGATTAAGTCCAGGAAAGACAGCCCTCTATTGGTATATTTTTTCGCAATGCTGACTACCAGGCGCAGGTTTGCCTCAACTAATCTTTTTTTAGTGCGGTTGAACTTAAGATGCGTTGATTTGATTAGCTTCATCTGCTCTTTTACCTTCTTATAAGATTCTCCCAGCTGCCTGAGTATCAGGCGTTTCCTCAGGGTATTGCGCTTGCCCTGCCTTGTAAGATAATCCCACTCTTTGATGAGCCTATTAAGCTTATGCACAGTTGTTTCAACCACCGAAGTAGTAAAGTTGAACTGTAACAGTAAGCCAAGCGTCTTTGGGATACTGCGGGTACTTCTAAGGCGCTGGATAATCTTCTTGATTCTATTAAGCGAGTTTCTTTTTACCCTGACATCCTCTTTTACTAATTCTTCCAGGTTTAACTTACCTTCCAGGATGTCACTGGCTACAGACAGCGTTTCATGGCGACCAAATCTTGTAACCAGCACTGCCCGCTTGAATTTTTCCTCTGCCTCCTCTATTTTTTTGGCTAATTCAATTTCGTTTTCCCTGGAAAGCAGGGAGATTGAACCCATCTGCTTCAGGTACATCTTCACAGGGTCATCCAAGGGCAGGAAGCGCTCTTCCGCCTTTAACTGTTCTTCCAGTATATATTCTTTTATGGCAGGGGCGAGTTTCGGGGTATCTTTCTCTTCTTCATTCTCAACAAGCTGTATATCTTCATTACTCAACAATTCAAAGATTTTGTCAATGTCCTCCGAAGAAGACAAATCCTGAGGCAGGAGGTCATTAACATCATCAAGCGTCAGGTATCCTTTTTGCCTGCCTAAAGCAATAATCTTTTCCAGGTCTTTTGATGTATATTCTTTCTTCTTCATCTTGTCTACCCCTTCTTAATTAAATAATCAAATTCCGCTATTAATTTATTTAACGTTTCTTCATCACCCTGATGCTGCGCTGTTTTTATCCTGTCATGCAGGTGCTGCTTCTTTAATCTTAATTTTTCTCCTCTAAGCCGGCTTATGCAATCGGATACTACCTTTTCTTTATTCTCGTCGGATACCTCCGGTAAAAACATGGATTCGCATATAATTTGAGAAATTTCCTCTTCGCCGAAGTAATTCATCAGGGAGTTCGGCTCTAAATTTTTCCCCTGCCCAACGAGGTCAAACATTATTGAAACAATCTTTGCTGTCTTCTCATCCTGAAAATCCGCAGGCTCAAGGTGCTGCCTGATCGTTTCAATAAGCTCCTTCTCCTCTAACATGAGCTTTATTAATAATTTTTCTACCGGGTTTATATTTGACGCTTTCTTCGGCGCTGCCTGATGTATAACTGTATGCAGCCTGTTGTCCTTTACTTTATTCAGTTCTTCTAGTATGTAGTGCTCGTCTATATTCAGCTCTTCCGAAAGCCTCTTAATATACTCTGATTTTAGAATTGAATTTTTAAACTTATTTATGGTTAATAACATTTCGCAGACAACGTCCCTCTTGCCTTCTGCTTCCTTAATATCATAACGGGATTTTAAAATACCCAGTTTGTATTCAAAAAGATTGCTGGCGTGCTTGATTCTATCCTTCAGCTTTTCAATCCCGTTTTGCTTCGTAAACGAATCGGGGTCAAATCCTTTTGGCAGCGTAACTACTTTAACATCAATCTCCTCTTCAATAAATATATCCAGGGACCTTAACGTGGCTAATTCCCCTGCCATATCCGGGTCATAAATTATCACTGCATTGTGTGTATATCTCTTTAGCAGCCTGACCTGCTCAGTGGTTAATGCAGTACCCAGCGAAGCCACGATATTCGTCAGGCCTTCCTGATACGGCATAATAAAATCCAGGTAGCCTTCTACAATTACTGCAAAATCATTTTCTCTTATCCCATCCTTAGCCAGATTTAAGCCGTAAAGGTTCTTTCCCTTGGTGTATACGCTTGTTTCCGGAGAATTAATATATTTAGGCAATGTATCATCAAGCACCCTTGCCCCAAACCCGAGCACGCGGGATTTGATATCAGTTATAGGAAAAATAATCCGGTTGCGGAACCTGTCATAATATCCGCCTCCTTCCCTGGGAAGAATCACTCCTGCCTTCTCCATTAAAGCAAGGCTGATAGTTTTCTGCCTCAAGTGATTAATCAGGCCATCCCAATTCTGGGGCGCATATCCTATGTTGAATGATTTGAGAGTATCTTCTTTTATGCCGCGTTTGAGTAAATAATTCTTTGCCCGTATCCCGTCAGGAGAACTCAAATTATTGCGGTAAAAAATGGCTGTCAATTCATTTATTTTATAAAGCTGCTGTGCAATGCTTGTGCCCCTTTGGTCATCTTTAGCGGTTTGCGGCAACGCTACGCCTGCTTTCTTTGCCAAGGCTTCTACAGCTTCAGGGAATTCCAGGCGTTCATAACGCATCAGGAATTTAAAGGCATTTCCGGATTCCCCGCAGCCAAAGCAATGGTATATCTGCCTATCCGGAGAAACCATAAAAGAAGGAGTTTTCTCGTGATGAAAAGGGCATAATGCCCTGAAATTTCTCCCTGCCTGCTTAAGCGGGATAAAACCTGAAATAATCTCCACAATATTAATGCGGCTTAAAATATCCTCTAAAATATTTTCTGGAATCCTGCCGCTCATCTATCTCCTCTTGACGCGGTTAAATCCCGAACAGCTGATTACCTGGAAAGCCTGCCCTGCCGCTCGCTCTACATTATCAAGAAGCAGGTTAAGGCCCAGCGTGTCGGAAGATATGTGGCCTGCGATAACCACATTAAGATTTGCGTCTTTTACTTTTTTAAAATGCTCTTCGCTCAAGTGCATGGAAATGAGTGTCCTTACCCCTGCCTTATACAGTTTGTCAAAGACATCTTTTGAGCCTTCGGTGCCGCCTGTCATCTCCACTAAAATCTTGCCTACAGGCCGCCTGGGGCTGCCTAAAATAATGCGCGGCCCGGTTAAGCCTTTATCCGCTATTTTATATTCATCAATACCCATGAGGATATCCACGATATCCTGCACCTTTTTAGGCTTGCGTATCTGCATTAACCTGCTGATAAACCAAAAAGCATGATTATCTGCAGGCGTATGTATGCACATAAATGGCAACCCCAGCAGCCGCGCGCAATCAACGGGGCGCGTATGATTCTGGGGCAGGACTCTTCTCTGCACCTCCTGCCTTCTTTCATCAAGTAATTTTTGCGCTACCTCCCTGGAGACTCCCATATCCTCTAAAAGGTCTACTTGCAGTTTCATCACTTCGCTTAAGGCAGCGTATGCCCTGCCTTCGGGATGATGCGAAACTACCAGGTCTAACCTGTTTTTCTGGCGGATTCTGTCCGCTAATAATAATTCGCTGGCCTCAATATCTATACCCACAAGAATCTTTTCTACGTCCAGGTTGGGGTTTCCATAAAGCAGGGCGGTATCCGGATAGGAATCTATATGTGTTTTTTTCCTGGGGTCGTGTTTTCTTCCAAATTTTACAGCCTGCTCATAAAAATAAGAGAGCTTCATGATTTGTTTTTCTCTGCTTGCGGTTCTTTTAATTCCGGTATTGCTTCATTTAATTCTTCCTGCGGCATGAATTTGGAGAAAAGATTGTTCCATAATAAAGTGTATGTAGCCGGCGCAATTTTAAACACGCGCTTACCGGAATAAGAATTCATGACGCTTTTATTAAGATATTCGCTATCCGATATAATAAATATGCAAATAATCAAACTGGCAAATAAGAAACCTCTGATTACTCCCAAAATAAGCGCTCCCCATCTATTTAAGTTGTCTAAGGTTTCCACCTTAACCAGTTTTGAAAAAACTTTTCTTAATATTGCAAAAATCAGGTAACTAAGGATTGCCAAAATAATAACGGAAAACAGATCAAAGATATAGGCGGGAGAATCTTTGAGCCCTATTGCATTCTGGGTGAAATCAGAAAGCTGCTTATAATAATGCAAGGACAGATAGATGCTGGCAAGCGTTCCCAGCAACTTAAAAGATTCAATGAATAACCCAAGTTCAGCAGCAATGTAACATATTCTGATTAAAAGAATTATAACAAATATATCTATCCAGTTAATTTGTCCTATGATATTTTGCACAGATTTTTTGTTTTAGAAAAAAGAGGCCCTTTAGATTAAAAGTCGTTGCAAGTATAACATATTAAATGCTATGTGTCAAGGAAAGCGCTTTCTTTTCAAAGGCCTTAAACCACCCTATAGTGTTACACAACCCTTCTTCTAACCCTATCTTAGGCTGCCATTTAAGAATCCTGGCGGCCCTGGTGATATCAGGCTTACGTTGGCGAGGGTCATCCTGAGGAAGGCTCTTAAAGACAATCTTACTTTTTGTGCCGGTTAACCTTACTATCAATTTAGCTAATTGCAGTATTGTGAATTCATGCTGGTTGCCTAAGTTCAAGGGCTCTTTTATGCCGGAACGCATTAATCTCAAAATCCCCTCAATTAAATCGTCAATATAACAAAAACTTCTTGTCTGGTTACCCCTGCCATAAACAGTCAAAGGTTTGTTGGTCAGCGCCTGAAAGATAAAATTAGGCACAACCCTGCCGTCGTGCAGGCGCATGCGCGGGCCGTAAGTATTAAAAATCCTGACAATCTTTGTATCTACTTTATGGACGCGGCAATATGCCATGGTGATTGCTTCGGCGAAACGCTTTGCCTCATCGTAACACCCGCGTACTCCGACAGGATTGACATTGCCCCAGTAGTTTTCAGGCTGGGGATGCACTAATGGGTCTCCGTAGACTTCAGAGGTAGAAGCAAGCATAAATACCGCCCTCTTCTCTTTTGCCAGCCCTAAGGCATTGTGCGTGCCAAGAGAGCCGACCTTCAATGTCTGAATGGGGAATTTTAAATAATCCTCAGGAGAGGCGGGAGAAGCAAAATGCAGGACATAATTAACCTTATCTCTAAGCCTGATATATTTGCTGACGTCATGCTCTATAAAAATAAAATTGCTATTCTTGAATAAATGCCTTATATTTTTTAAGCTGCCCGTGATAAGGTTATCCAGACAGATAACCTTGAAATCTTCTTTGATAAGGCGTTCGCACAGATGGGAACCGATAAACCCGGCCCCGCCTGTCAGGACTACTCTTTTTCTAACCATTGAAGTATTCTACGGTTAAATTTAAGCCTTTAAGGAAATTTATGCTGGGGTGAAAACCTAAAACTTTCTTCGCCTTTGATAAATCTGCCAGGGTCTTAAATACGTCGCCAGGCCGCTTCTTAAAAAAAGACGGCTTTATATCTTTGCCCATTATTTTATTCAGAATTTTTACTAATTCCAGGATGCTGTAGTCCTTTCCGGAAGCGATATTAAAGACTTCGCCGTTGCAGTTGGCTTTGCGCGCTGCCAGAATATTTGCATTTACAACATTGTCAACATAGGTAAAATCCCTTGATTGCTTTCCGTTACCGTATATGGGCGGAGATTCATTTTCTAACATACAGGTAATAAACTTTGGGATAACTACCGCATATTCATCATCCAAGGATTGGCGCGGGCCGAAAACATTGAAATACCTCAAAGATACGGTAGGCAGCCCATGCTGGCGGCTGAAGATCCGGCAGTAATGCTCTGCGGTTAATTTAGTCAGGGCATACGGAGATATCGGATGCGGGATGAAGCCTTCTTTCTGCGGAAAAATATCCACATCCCCGTAAACTGAACTTGAAGAAGCAAGAACAAAGCTCTTTACCTTGTTGCTTTTAGAAGCCTCGAGCATGTTTAACGTGCCGTTTATGTTAACATCGTTATATTCCTTTGGATTATTCATTGACTTCGGCACGCTTCTTAATGCCGCCTGATGCAGGACAAAATCAATTCCTTTTGTCGCCTTTAAGCAGGCAGCCTGTGAGCGGATATCCCCTTCTATCAACTCAATCTTCGTTATTAAACCGCCCAGGTTTTCTCTCTTGCCGCTGGAAAAATTATCCAGCACCCTTACAAGATAGTTTTTCCTTGCCAGGGCTTGCACTATATGCGACCCGATAAAACCTGCGCCCCCTGTGACTAAGAATTTAATCATAATAGAACGATCTTTTTATCGTTTCTACCCTTATAAACATTGCGGGTATCGAAGATAAGTTTAGATTCCCTTAATATAAGCTCGTAATCTATCCCCGTGTGGTCTGCGGCAATAACTACGCAATCAAACTTTCCCAAATTCTCTCCTCTTAATTCAACGGACCTTAGGTCTATACCGTTAATCTTTAGATAAGGTATCAAAGGGTCAAAGTAAGAAACCAGCGCCCCTTTCTTATGCAACCCATAGATTATATCAATGCTGGGAGACTTGCGCAGGTCTTTTATATTTCTTTTATAAGTCACTCCCGTAATCAAAATTTTTGCGCCTTTTAGCTTAAGGTTTTTCTCCCCCAGCGCTTCCTCTAAACGCTGCACTACGTATTCAGGCATATAGGTGATAATATCGGAGGCAAGCTTAATGAAACGCGAACGCACGCCGAAATGCTTGGCCTTCCAGTACAGGTAAAGAGGGTCCTTGGGGATACAGTGCCCCCCAACGCCTGGCCCGGGATAAAACGGCATAAAACCAAACGGCTTTGTGGAAGCTGCTTCAATAACCTCCCATATATTTATATGCATCTTATGCGCTATTATTGCCAACTCGTCTATTAAAGCGATATTGATGAGGCGAAAGGTATTTTCCAATAACTTAGCCACTTCCGCCGTCCTTGCAGAAGACACAGGCACAACCTTATCAATTATATTTTTATAAACGAGCGTCGCCAATTCCGTGGCTTCCTTGCTTATGCCGCCTACAATCTTGGGTATTTTATTTACTGAATAAACCGCGTTTCCCGGGTCAATCCTTTCCGGGGAAAAACAAAGATAGAAATCCTGGTTATGCTTTAAATTTCCTTTTTCAAACAACGGCAGAATTACCTCATCCGTTGTTCCGGGATAGGTAGTGCTTTCCAGGATTATCAGGCTTTGCCTTTTGATGTTTTTTGAAATGGATTTTACCGCCTGCTTGATATAAGAAATATTCGGGTGGTATTTCCTCTTTAAAGGCGTAGGCACGCAAATAATGACCACGTCAATTTCCCGTAAAAGACGGAAATCGTCGCCCGCCTTAAATCTCCCGCCGGACAAAACTGCCTTTAATTCTTCATCCGCTACATCGGTAATATAAGATTGCCTTCTGTCAATATGGCTTAACCTGTCTTTATCTATATCCAGCCCCAAGACTTTAAAGCCTCTTTTGGCGAATTCAAGCGCCAGGGGCAGCCCTACATAACCTAAACCTACGACTGCGATTTTTATCTCTTTATCGTTAAGCCTTTTCTTAAAATCCTCGATAAAATTATTCTTCATTTTTCGCTTCTGCCTATTCCGATATAAATAAACCCAAGCTTGCTTAATTTTTTCGGGTCATAAATATTGCGGCCGTCAATAATCAGGGGCCTTTTCAGCAGTTTTTTAACCCTGGTAAAATCTAATTCTTTAAATTCATCCCATTCCGTGACAATCAACAGGCAATCAGCGTCCTTACAGGCCTGGTAGGGGTCCTTGCAAAATTTCGCATTTTTTAGCATGCTTCTTGCTTTTGCCATTGCCTGGGGGTCATATACCTTTATATTTGCGCCCTCTGCCTCTAATGCCTTTATTATATCCAAAGACGGCGCATTGCGTATATCATCGGTGCTGGGTTTAAAAGACAAACCCAACACCCCTATTGTCTTGTCTTTGATTATCCATAAAGCATCTTTTAATTTCCCAAGGACACAGGCCTTTTGTTGTTCATTTATATCCTTCACCGCTTTGAGCAGTTCAAAATTATAACCCAGCTTTTCAGAGATAGTAATGAATGCATCCAAATCCTTGGGGAAACACGAACCGCCGTAGCCTACGCCTGCATTCAGGAAGGAGCTGCCGATTCTTTTATCTAAACCCATACCCTCGGCAACTTCTGTGATTTGCGCGCCTACTTTGTCGCATATATTAGAAACAGCGTTAATAAAGGAGATTTTTGTCGCCAGGAATGCATTTGAGGCATGCTTGATTAATTCAGCAGATTTTATATTTGTAATTACTATAGGCGCATGCAGGGGTTTATACAGGCTTAGCAATATATCCCTTGCCTTCTTTGACTCTACCCCGATAACAATCCTGTCGGGGTGCATAAAATCATTTATTGCGCAACCTTCCCTTAAAAACTCCGGGTTTGAGGCTACGTCAAATTTAACATTGCGTTTTACATGCGTGGAAATAGTATGCTTTACCCATTCACCGGTTTCAACGGGCACCGTGGATTTTTCTGCTATCAGGCGGTAACTGCTCATATTTATAGCTATTTGACGGGCTACATTCTCTATGCCGGTAAGGTCTGCTTCTCCGTTACCAAGAGATGGGGTGCCTACGGCAATAAAGATTATTTCGGATTCTTTTACAGCCTCTTTTATGCTGGTTGTGAAGCGCAGCCTCTTTCTTTTAAGATTATTTGCCACCAATTCTTCCAAGCCGGGTTCGTATATGGGTATAACCCCTTTTTTAAGGTCGCTTATCTTCTCTGTATCATTATCTGCGCAAATAACTTTATTACCCAGTTCAGCAAAACAGGCTCCGGTAACTAAGCCTACATAACCTGAACCGATTATAGATATATTCACCCCGCTCTTCCTTTCTTATTATAACCCCAGCCCTATTTTATGAAGGGCGGGGATTCCTTTAAGGATTTGACTGCGACCCCGGCTTAGGCGCATGATAACTCTGGTTGATTTCAAATTCCATTTCCGGAAATGCCTTAAGCCTGAAAACAAACCAAACCGTTTCTCCCTGGCCTCTTTTTACATTATAAGACATATCCATGGTCCAGCAGTGCAGGTCTCTTGAAATGGTGTACTCCTGTTCTCTTATGCCTCGTTTTAGAGTAGGGTCATGGCCCCTATTGCGCCTCTGGTACATGTAAAACCTCCACTTGGGGTTAATGCGCCAATCAAGGCTGAAAGTTATCTCATTGCCTCCTTTTCTCTGGTAGCGCTGGCCGATTCCCAGCCAACGCTCTCGGCCCAGGGAAAAACTAGAATCCCAGTTTACATTAGTAAAAGTATTGTAACCCTCATCAGAACGGTTGCCGGAACGCTTATAGGTAGCCTCAGTATATACTCGCATCCAGGAATAAGGCAATAATTCCAATTTGAAAAGGACGTCGGATAAATTGCTGCCTAATTTATCCCCTGTCTTAGGCTTAAAAGCATAACTGCTATTTACAATAAAATTAACTAAATCTACGCTTTGCCCTTTGCGCTTTGTCTGGAGTTTATTGGTTAATTCAAGCGTCATAGCATTGCTTCTTGCGATGGAATCAACACTGTCTATCTGCTTGAGATGGCTGCTTGATATGGTCGGCTCATGGTTAAACGAGTAGCCGATACTGGGTGTGATGATGTGCCTTAGGTCATTTATATCCATCCCGAGAAAATTAGATTTAATATTAAAGATACGGTAAAATTTAGTGCTCAGGTCTGCGCCGGCATAAAAAATAGTCCGCGTTAAGCCAACCGATTCATCAACGCTCTGATTATAATAAGTCTCCTGGTTTTTAACAAAGGGGGTCAACCTGAAGAACGCTACTTTCATCGGCATGGAAAATTTATTTGTCGTATCAAACCGCTGCGATGTTACATCATCCTCGGACGGCGAAGGGACAGCGTGTTGATAATTATAACTTGCTGCCTGGGTATTATTTTCGAAATAAAACCTGCTTTCTCCGATTCTAACATTGGGTAAGCTATATTTTATCTCAGGCAATTTCTCTAACTGCGTATACCAGCGGTTGGTGCGTGGTTGAACTAAAAAGTCTAAACTGGAATAATTAAAAGCATGATGCATTAAAACATATGATAAAGGCTGAGTATCTTTTTCATATTCCCGGAAGAAGTAGTCTTTTAAGATATTAAACTGCCTGCCCACGACAAACATCTTAGAATCAACAATCCTGTAATATTCTGAAGTGAAATTTGTCTTATTGTCTATATCCCATTTATGGCGCCAACGTATAAAGTATCTCTCAAATTTCTTGGGGGACATCGGGTCATCCTGGTCTATATCCTTGGATTTGTCTCTTTCCTGCGTGTAATAAAGCTTAAAGTCTCCTTTACCGAATCCCGGAGGCGTATAGTTAACGCCAAAACCTTCTGCAATGCCAAAATTCTGCCTTAAATCGAAGTATATCCTTCCGTTTACATTTTCGGTAATTTTATACCGCCAAGCAGTTAAAACATATGCACCCCACTGTTTGTCTTTGCCCGGCATTACCTGTACATGCATAATAGGGTCCTTAAGGCTGCGCACAAATCGTGGAAGATACATAATAGGAACTTTCCCTAAACAAAAGAGCGCATCCTTAAGCTCTACCCTGTCACCCATAAAAAAGTTTATCTTTCTTGTTTTCATACGATAGTGAGGACGGTCAAGGCTGCAGGTGGTCATGTAGGACCTGTGGGTAATAAACTCTGTCTCGCTTACTTTGTCCACTTTTTCGGCGCGGCCGAAATATGGGCTGGCTCTAAATTGCGAATCAATCATTAATCCGGTCTTGTTCGTAAAATTGTAGCTTATCTTTTCGCCTTCTATAACTCCGGCTTCTTCATCTAACCTCGCATTGCCCTCTGCAAGGCAATCTTTAGTCACCATATTAAGAGTTAACTTTTGGCAGGTTAATTTTACGCCCTTATAGATTACCTCTACATTTCCGAAAGCCGCAACTTCTCTGGCGTCCGTAGAATACTCGAGCCTGTCCCCAGTGACTTCAATAGGCTTCTTCGCTTCCTCTTCTCCTGCTGCGGTGTTTTCTTTATTTGATAAGAAACTTTTAAAGGGGCCTAATCCTTCATTTTCCTTAGGGGGCTGCGTAGTAGCAGCTTCTGTATAGGCAGGGTTTTCTTCCTGCGGCTTCTCCTGCTTATTTTCCTGGGCGTATAAAAACAGGATTCCGATGACAGAACACAGATATCCGGATAATAAAACAATAATAAATTTCCAATATTTCTTAAACTTAGGGTTGGAAGTGTTAGCTGAACGAGCAGGATTGGAAGATTGATTATTCATCAGCTATTTTTTAGGAATCTTCTTATGGTCTTCTAAAAACTTTTGGATACCGGCATCGGTAAGCGGGTGCTTTATTAATTGCTCAATTACCGCAAAAGGTACGGTAGCGATATCTGCCCCTATCAAGGCTGCATCAACTACATGCAGGGGATTACGCACAGATGCCACAATAATCTCTGTCTTAAAATTATAATTAGAATAAATTTGTTTTATGTCACGGATTAAATCTATTCCTGCTTGAGCTATGTCATCTAATCTGCCGATAAACGGAGAAACATAATCTGCTCCTGCCTTAGCCGCCAATAAAGCCTGGGTAGCAGAAAAACAAAGAGTCACATTTATCTTAACCCCCTCGCCGGAAAGTATCTTTACCGCCTTCAGGCCCTCTTTAGTAAGCGGTATCTTTATTACTATATTTTTTGCAATCTTTGAAAGCTCGCGGGCTTCTTTAATCATACCGGCAGTATCAAGGCTGATTACCTCTGCACTCACCGGGCCGCTGACTAACGCGCAGATTTCCTTTAATAAATCAACCGCTGCCCTGTTCTCCCTGGCAATGAGGCTGGGATTTGTGGTCACGCCGTCTATAACCCCAAGGCTGCCAGCCTCTTTTATCTCTTTAAGATTTGCGGTATCTATAAATAATTTCATACTAACTGTTGAGCTTTACTAAAATTGCTGCGCCAATCAGGCCTGCATCATTACCTAATTTTGCCTTAAATATTTTTACTTGTTTTGCCTGTACGCTCATTGCCTGTTCGTTAATTGCCTTCTTTACCCTGTCTAATAATACCTCACCGGCATTGGCAACTCCGCCGCCTATAATTATGGCATCTAAATTAAGTAAATTGACTACACCGCAGAGCGCCAAGCCCAGGCGCCTTGCTACTTTGGACCAGGTATTTAAAGCCAGTCTGTTGTGCCTTTTTGCCAAGAGGCTCAATTCTTCCAGGGAAATGTCCCGCCTGAAAAGTCTCCTGGCTTCTTGTATAATCCTGCTATTTCCTATGTATGCCTCTAAACATCCCCTGGCCCCGCAATTGCAACGGGCCCCTTCTTCATTAATAGGCACGTGGCCTATTTCTCCAGCGGCGTTACTGCTTCCGCGATAAAGACTTCCATTAATAATCAAACCGCCGCCTACCCCTGTTCCCAGTGTAATACATAATGAATTTTTAAACCCGCGCGCCGCTCCCAATTTATATTCCGCCAGAGTCATAAGATTTGCGTCATTGTCAAGAAAAATTGGCAGCCTTAATCTTTTGCTTAATATTTTCTTAAGCCTTACTTCTTTCCACCCGGGTATGTTTGGAAAAAAGTGCACTATGCCGTTCTTCTCATCCACCGGGCCCGGCAGGCCTAAACCAATACCTAAAATGTCGCTTCTTTTAAGGCCCCTGGCTTCTAAAATCGTATTCACGCAGGTTACGATAGCTGAAATCAGGCTTTCTTTCCTGAAGAATTTTCGCGTCCTTAATACCTCTTTATGAATAATTTTAAAATCCAGATTCAGGAGGCCGAGCTTTAGGTTTGTGCCCCCCAAATCAACTGCGATGATAAATTTTTTACTCATTAGCGTTGTATTTTATATTAAAAACATTGGAATTGCAAGAGATAATCTTATTTTGTGGGATTAAAGACGCGGACCTGATTCCTGCCTGCCTCCTTAGCAATATATAGGGCTTCATCTCCCCTTTCAATAAGCCCCTGGATATCCGGGGAATCATCCGGGAATGTAGCTAAGCCTATGCTAACCGTAATCTTTAAATCCTCATCATAAGCCCTGATAGATTTAGATTCTATCGCCTGCCTGATACGTTCTGCGGCAAAACCTGCCTTTTCTTTATCTGTTTCGGTTAAAACAATCGATAATTCTTCGCCGCCGTATCTACCCATAAAATCCACTTGCCTTATGTTTTCTTTAATTTCCTTCGTTACTTCCCTCAGGATGACATCGCCTACGAGATGGCCGTAGTGGTCATTGTATTTTTTGAAATAATCTAAATCTACTATAAGGAAAGAAAAACAGTATCTAAGTTTCTTTGAACGCTCCAATTCCTCATTGCATCTGTCTAAAAAATGCCTGCGGTTAAATACTTGAGTCAGGCCGTCGGTAATGGTAAGCTCCTGAACTCTCTGGT
>JAQUAH010000075.1 GCA_028687345.1 Candidatus Omnitrophota bacterium
TTTTGAGCGCAGCGTCTGTCTTGGCCCGGATAATATCCAAAACTGCCTCTGCCTGAGCTAAATCAATCCTCCCGTTCAGGAAGGCGCGTTTGGTGAACTCTCCTGGCTCGGCTAAGCGGCAACCGTTTTCTAAAACCAAATCCAATATTGCGCGCATGGCTACAATGCCACCGTGACAATTAATTTCTATAATGTCTTCCTTCGTATATGACCGGGGTGCACGCATTACGGTTAGGATAACTTCATCTATCTGCTTATTACTTACCGCTGTTCGTTCATCTGCGCTATAATTTTCAACTATCCAGCCATAATGAGTTGTGTAAGTCTTAAAGCTCGAAGGCTTTTGTCCGTCTTTAGAAACAAAAATCTTATCGGCGATAGAAAGTGCACTTTTGCCACTTATGCGCACAATCCCGATTCCGGATTCGCCTAATGGCGTGGCTATAGCAGCAATAGTGTCTTCTAAATTTAAGTTGCGCATATGAATAAATTTATCATTTAGATATTTGTTTTTTCAGTGACCATCTTAATATGTAATGCGGAAACCAGAAAAGAAATATATAGAATAAACCCGCCACGACAAATATTCTGATTCCCTTAAAAAGGAATACCTCCATAAATCCGCCGTATAAAAAGAGTACCACAGCAACTAACCAAGATTTCATCTTTTTAAATAAGATGGCGAAGATAAAGGTAATAATGCAATAATAAATGCTAATCGCCAGCCAATGCTGGAAAAATGCCGGATTTCGGGAAATAATCCCCGGCAAAATTTCTCCAAAAATAATCACAAAAGGCACAGTAATTAGCCAATAATACTTCATTTCCACAGCTCCCTTGCCTCTCCCACTACAAACAAAGAGCCGGTTATTAAAACTAAGTCTTTTTCTTTGGCTTTTTGCTTAGCTAATTTGATTGCCTCTTTTATATTGGTAGTCAAATATGCATTCTTGCCTGAAAAATATTCTGCCAAACTCTCTGGTTCAGTGGCGCGGGGATTATTTGCTTTAGTTAAAATTACCTCATCGGTTAAATCATAAAACTCGCTACAAATTCCTTTTATGTCTTTGTCTTTAGAAATACCCAAAACTAAAATTAATTTTTTATACCTAAACTTATCCCGAATTGTTTCTTTTAGTGCCTTTGCTGAAGCAGTATTTTGTGCTCCGTCAAGAATAACTAAAGGTTTTTTTGAAACAATCTCGCATCTTCCTGGCCAAATAGTATTATAAAGACCTTTTTTTATTGCACCGATGCCTACATTAATATTGCAAAACCGCAATGCTTCAATTGCGCTTACCGCTAGCGTTGCGTTCACCAACTGATGCTGCCCTAATAATCTTAATCTTAAATTCTGATATTCTCCGAAAATCCCTTTAATTTTTAAGTCTTTGCCGCCGTTAGTTTCATATTGTATCTGGCGACCCATCTCGAATAATTTTGCATCTACCTCTTTACACTTCTTTCTAATAACCTCTATTGCTTCTTTCTCCTGCATAGCGGTAATTACAATTGGCTGATGGCTGGTGGCTGGTGGCTGGTGATTTTTTATAATTCCTGCCTTTTCTGTGGCAATTTCTTTCAAGGCATTACCTAATTTCTGGGTATGTTCATAGCTAATCGGAGTAATGGCGCAAACCAAGGGCTCAATTACATTTGTAGCATCTAACCTTCCGCCCAAACCGGTTTCTAAAACCGCGATGTCAACTTTTTTCTCTCTAAAATAAATAAAGGCAAGGCTTGTATAAACCTCAAAAAATGAAAGTGCACCGAATGCTGACTTACGATTATATCGCTCTATCAATGGCTTTAATCTCTCTATTAAGCCAGCGAGTTCTTTTTTCAGAATCATCCCCTCAAATTCTTTACCTGGCCGATGTCTGCCCGGCGCATCAGCAGGGTGATTTAATATGCGAATCCTCTCCCTGAAATCAGACAGATGAGGGGAAGTGTATAGCCCTACCCTGTAACCAGCCTCTCTTAAGATGTAGGCAATGAAGGCACAGGTTGAGCCTTTGCCTTTTGTCCCGGCGATATGAATGCACTTCAAATAATCTTGGGGATTACCCAGTATTTCAAGAAAATTCTTAATACGCTCCAGCTTCAGTGATTCTTTGTAAGGGTAGGAGGTAATCTTTTCGTAGTTAATAAAAGACTCTAAATATTTTAGGGCTTGCAGGTAGGTCATTTATCGTAACTAGTAAATTCGCAACTCGTAACTAGTAATTACGAGTTACTAGTTACTAACTTACGAGTTACTAATGTTTGAAGTGCCTGATGCCGGTCGTGACCATAGAAATTTTATATTTGTCGCAGGCCTTGATAATTTCTTCATCGGCAATAGAGCCGCCGGGCTGGATTATAGCAGTCACGCCTGCTTTGGCTGCCTCAATAATTGCGTCGGACTTAGGGAAAAAGGCATCTGAAGCTAGGCAAGAGTTACGGCTTAAGTTTCCTGATTTTTTCCTGGCAATCATTACTGAGTCTACTCTTGACATTTGTCCTGCTCCTATGCCTACTGTCTTGGTGCCGCGGCTTAAGATTATAGCATTTGACTTTACGTGCTTGGCAACTTTCCAGGCAAAAGTAAGGCTCTCTATTTCTTTCTTCGTAGGCTTCTTTTTTGTAACTACCTTGAGGCTGTCTGTTCCTAAAGTTTTTAAATCTTTCTCCTGTAGCAGGAGGCCGCCGCTTACGCGTTTAAGGTCAGGTTCATTTACGGGCTCCATGTCCTGTAGCTCCAATAGGCGAAGGTTCTTCTTCTCTTTAAATAGGCCCGCTGCTTCTTTATCAAAACCCGGTGCAATAATACATTCTAGAAAACCGCTTTTTGAGATAATTTTTGCGGTCTTGATATCTAGTTTCCTATTTAAAGCCACAATGCCTCCGAATGCCGAAAGCGGGTCGCATTGCCAGGCAGCAATAAAGGCCTTATCTAGTGTTTTATCTTCAGCCACGCCGCAAGGATTATTATGTTTCACAATGACTGCCGCAGGCGAAGAAAACTCTTTTGCTAATTCATAGGCAGCATTCAGGTCCAGGATATTATTAAAGGAAAGCTCTTTGCCCTGTAATTGTTTTAAATTTACCAGGCCTTTGTCCTTGCCTTTTTCTCTGTAAAATGCTGCCTGTTGATGAGGATTCTCTCCATAACGTAAGTCTTGGATTTTTTCAAAGCTCAAATTCAGTTCTGCGGGAAAAGCACTTAATGTTTTCTCTTTAAAATAATTTTTTAGATATGTATAAATCGCGCCGTCGTAATGGCTGGTAGAAGCAAATACTTCCAAACCTAAATCGCGCATTAAGCCATCGGACAATGCGCCTTTGTTCTTTTTCAATTCCTCGATAACTTGGGAGTAACGAGCGGGGTTGCAGATTACCGCCACGTCCTTAGAATTCTTGGCAGCAGAACGCAGCATTGACGGGCCGCCGATATCTATATTTTCAATAACCTCTTCTATTGTGACATTGGGCTTGCGTGTAGTCTTTTCAAATGGATAGAGATTCACGACTACCATGTCAATAAGCCCGATATTATGCTCCTGCAATGTTTTCATGTGTTCGCTATTCTGCCTCAATGCCAATAAACCGGCATGTATCTTTGGGTGTAAAGTCTTTACTCTACCGTCGAGCATTTCAGGAAACCCGGTGTATTCTGATACTTCCTTTACCGCTATATCATTATCGCGCAGCAATTTTGCCGTGCCTCCGGTTGAAAGAATCTCTATTCCGAATTTTTTCAACTCTTTTGCAAAATCCAGAATGCCTGTTTTATCCGAAACACTAATCAATGCACGCTTAATCTGGACCATCTATTTCTCTCCTTTTAATGAGCAGACGACTTACGGAGCGAATAAAGTGAGCGACGTAAGTCGTAGCGTCCTTCATTTACTCGCTTTAAGCGTCTGCGAATTAACCCCGAAGCGTATCCCAAAAATATCGCAGAGATTTTTGGGATGTTTACGCAAGGGGTACGTGTTATTATTTGTTAAAACGGAAGTTTACCAAATCCGCATCCTGCATTACATAATTTTTTTGCTCAAGGCGGAGTTTGCCTGCCTGCTTGGCACCTGTTTCCCCTCCTGAACCTATAAAATCTTCGAAGCTGATAATCTCTGCCCGAATAAACCCTCTTTGTATATCAGAGTGTATCGAGCCGGCTGCCTCCCAGGCTGTGATACCTTTCTTAATCAGCCAGGCCCTGGTTTCTTTTTCTCCTGTGGTAAAAAAACTGATGAATCCGCTTTCCCGAAAACACCTGGCTAATAGTTTATCTATATCTTCTAACTCCTCTTTTTGCGCCGCGGTTACAGGTTTATTCGTCAAGAGGCCATATCCAGAGATTGTCTTTTTTTCTTCTTCGCTGAAAGACGCCTGAGAAACAAAAGATTCCTTTTCTAAAATATCTTTTAATTTATTCAGCAATGCTTTCTCTGAATCTTCTGTTGCGCGGCTTAAGCGCGTTTCTACAAACTCCAAATCTTTTAAGATTAGGTCAGGGACTGAATCTTTCATCACCAAGATTGCATCCGCATCCAGGGCCGCATCGCCTGCGGTCAACTCAACCTGAATATAGGTTTTTTTCTTTGCCTTGGATATCTTATCAACCTGATCCAGGCGTTCATCTTTAATGTTGTGTTTACCTAAATTTATTTCGGATATAGAAAATACGCTGATTTTCATTGCTTTTAATACAGAATGGGGTTACTGCCCTTCTTCTTGCTTTTTGGAGGCCTGGTATTGGCTTATAACTGTCGAAGCTATTTTGTGAGGAACCCCTTCATAATGAGAAAAACTCATTGTATAAGAGCCCCTGCCTCCGGTAAGGGAACGCAGGTCGTTGGCATAGGTAAACATCTCTGCTAATGGCACTGTTGCTTTGACAATCTGAGATTTTCCTTTTACATCCATGCCCATAATACGGCCGCGGCGAGAGTTTATGTCTCCGGATATTGCTCCCAGATACTCTTCGGATGTCACCACCTCTACGTTCATTATGGGTTCAATTAAAACCGGGCCCGCTTCAAGTATTGCTTTCCTTAAAGCCATTCCCCCGGCAATCTGAAAGGCCATATCCGAAGAGTCAACTTCGTGATAAGAGCCATCATAGAGTGTAACACGAATGTCTACTATCGGATAGCCTGCGACTGCACCCTCTGCACAGGCATGCGACACACCTTTTTCTACAGAAGGAATAAAATTTCTGGGAATCGCTCCTCCAAAAATCTTATCCACAAATTCAAAACCCTTTCCCCTCTCTAGGGGCTGGACCTCAATCCAAACATCACCGTACTGTCCGCGGCCGCCTGATTGACGTTTATACTTGCCCTGCACTTTAGTGCTTTTAGTGATTGTCTCCTTATATGAAACCTTAGGGGTTCCTAATTCTACTTCCACATTGAATCTTTTCTTCATCCGTTCTACCATTATACTCAGATGCAGGTCGCCTAACCCGGAGATAATTAATTCTTTGGTCTGCTGGTCGCGTGTCACTTTAAAGGAGGGGTCTTCTGCGCAAAGTTTTGCCAGCGCTCCGGAAATCTTCTCTTCATCCTGACGCGATTTCGGTTTTACAGAAGCGGATATCGCAGGAGTAGGAAAGATTATGGGCTCAAACAATACCTGGTCTTTTTCATCCGAAAGGGAATCCGAGGTAAACGTCTCTTTCAGTTTGGCAATGGCTACAATGTCCCCGCATGAACCTGCCTCAACCGACTTTTGTTCTTTGCCTTGCAGGATATAAACCTGCCCGATTCTCTCTCTTATTTTTTTATTGACATTATAGAAGCTCGTATCTGATAAGAGCTTCCCGGAAAATATGCGTAGCAACGTAAGCTGTCCGACATAGGGATCGGATATTGTTTTGAATACAAAGGCGTGAAACGGGGCGTCCTCTTTAATCTGGATTTCCTTTTTCTCTTGCGGCTTGGCAGGGTTGTTTCCTTCTATGGGAGCCCGCTGTAAAGGCGAAGGCAAGAATTGGATAATTGCGTCTAATAATTCAGAGATGCCTTTATCTGTTAACGCTGAGCCTGACAAAACAGGGAAAATCTTGCGTTTAATTACTGCTTGCGTAAGCCCGCTTTTTATCTCTTCGGGGGTTAATTTGGCTCCCTCCAGGTATTTTTCTAATAGCTTGTCGTCGCTTTCAGCCACTGCCTCTACTAACTCAGGCTTATCCAGGGAATCTACCGTCGTTGCCTTTTTGGAAAACCTCATCCTTATATCCTGCAGTACCTTATCAATATCTGCGTCTTCCCTGTCCATTTTATTGATAAAAATGAGGCAGGGTAGTCCGGACTCTTCCAAAAGTTGCCACGCATTCTCGGTCCCCACTTCTACTCCAGCCGATGCATCAATAACAATAACTGCCGCGTCTACTGCGCGCAGGCCGGAAATTACTTCAGCAAAAAAATCCGCATAACCGGGCGCATCGATAATCTGCAATTTAGTGCCTTTGAAATCAGCGTGCAATAAACCTGAATTTATGGAGCTTTTCCTCTCTATTTCGTCAAAACTATAATCGCTGACAGTGGTCCCGTCTGCAACTGTGCCTTTGCGCGTGGTTGCCTTAGCAAAGTAAAGCAGGCTTTCTGCAAGCGTAGTTTTTCCTGATTGGGCATGTCCTAAAAGGATGAAGTTTCTTTTGCTAGCCGCATCCATATCTGAAAAACTCCTTTTATTCTACTGCAGATTTTAAATTATATAACAATTGCGCTGGGGGGTCAAGGCTAAAAAGAAGATAAATTACTCTAGGTAGGTGTAAATCTTTCCTTTGTAATTGCGTAGAACATACTTCCCTTTTGCCTGTGAAAGAATATAATTAGGGCCGATAGGAATCTTTCCTCCTCCGCCAGGCCCATCTATTACATAAGTAGGCACGGCATAACCCGAGGTATGGCCTCTAAGTTTTTCAATTATGTTTATGCCTACTGCTACAGGCGTACGAAAATGCTGGGTTCCTTTTACAGGGTCGCATTGATATATATAATATGGCCTTACCCTGATCTGCAATAGGTCATGCATGAGTTTTTTCATAATAAAAGGACGGTCATTGATTCCTTTAAGCAGAACGGTCTGGCTGCCTAACGGGATTCCTGCGTCTGAAAGCATATCGCAAGCGATCTTGCAGCGTTTGGTAATTTCTTTCGGATGATTGAAATGTATACTTATCCATATGGGAGAATATTTTTTAAGCATGCTGACTAATTCTGGGGTAATGCGTTGCGGCAAAGTTACGGGGACACGCGTACCAAGCCTTAAGAATTCCACATGCGAGATAGAACGGATTTTCTGTATTAAGCCTTCTATCTCTTCATCTTCTAAAACAAACGGGTCGCCTCCAGATATCAATACATCCCGTACCTTTCTGTTTGATTTTATATAGTCTATCGCTGCATCAAATCTTGAAGGAGAATTGCTCACCTCGTGTTCGCCTACCAATCTTCTTCTTGTGCAATGACGGCAGTACATGGCGCAATGTTCGGTAGCCAATAACAACACTCTGTCGGGATAGCGGTGTACAAGATGCGGGGCAGGCGAATCTCTATCCTCTGCGCAGGGATCAGCCATTTCATGAGGCCCGATTATTGATTCAGAAATTACAGGAACGGCCTGGCGCCTTAAGGGGCAAGCTGGCTCTTGCGGGTCAATTAACGTGGCCCAATAAGGTGTAATGGCAAGAGAAAGCCGGCCGCTTGCCTTCTTCATGCCCTCTTCTTCCTCGGGGGTTAACCTTACGATTTGGCTGAGTTCTTCTTTTGAGCGGATCCTGTGTTTAAGCTGCCAATGCCAATCCTCCCAGTCAAGAGGATTGACATCTTTATATAGACTTATCTGCTGATAATCCTGCGGTCTTTGTGTTCTGCGGGTTGATGTTTCTTGGTGTAGCTTCTGACTTTCAACTACAGCAAGATTGCTCAATTTAACCCCTTTCTGCGCGAAAATGCACTCATCAATATCATCTCAATAAGGTCTTCGTATTCTATCCCTGCTGCATAAGCCATCAGGGGATAATTTGATGCACCGGGATTAAGCCCAGGCAAAGGATTTATCTCTAATACATAGGGAATATTGTCCCTGCTTAAGCGAATATCCGTACGGGAAATATCAAAACACCCTAATGCATGATGCGTCCTTAAAGCCAGTTCCTTAATAGTTGCTTCCGTATGTTTATCAAGTTTTGCCGGACAATTGAAGATGGGCACAAGCCCAAGTTCCATATCCCCCTGGTATTCCTTTACGCGCCAGGAATAGAAATATTCTGCGCTATTCTTACAGGTAGAAAAATCTATCTCTAGGATAGGGAAAATTGTAGTCTTGCCGTTCTCCAAAATCCCTACG
>JAQUAH010000076.1 GCA_028687345.1 Candidatus Omnitrophota bacterium
CTCAAAATAGTACTTGCATTCAATGTTGTCTTTTGGTATAAATAAAAAAGGGAATGACAGAATGCTTAGCAGTGTTCTCTTCATTTTTTCCCTCGCCGCAGCTCGTAACTGCGGCGTTTTTTATTTCAATTTATCTACTTTATCTTCCTGAATATCTACAACCAAACAATTCTCCCCTGTATCCCAGTTAAATCTATATTCTCCTTCATCTACAGGAAATTTTTTAAAAATTTTAGACGCATTTATATACCTATGGGAAGATTTTTTGTTTATTATTATTTTCATAGCGTTCTTATCGCCTTTATTTACTGGGCATACATAGAGCTTTTTCAGTTCTGGGTCATAGCCCACTTTGACATAAAAGATGTCTGAAAAGTTAGCCTTTATACAAGCGGTATTAATCCCAGTAAATCGCTTCGAAATAATAACTCGTGGCTCAGAAGAAACATATTTCTTGCGTGGAATGTGCCAGATTATTGCCATAGTCCCATCTCCTAATTAAATGTAGTATATCAAGGAAATCGTTATTTGTCAATACTCTAAATCATCCATACGAAGATTTTGCTCTGGATTCTGTTAGCACTCTTTATCCTCAAGTGCCATTCTAAACCAAAATTCTGAAAAGTCAAGTAAAAATTGATAAAAAAGATATTTTTTAAAGGAGTGAAAGTTACGAGGAATTAGGGAGTTAGCCCTAAAAAATGACTTACTTTCTGTTCATTTGCTTGCTTGGGTATTGTTCTTTCTTTCTCCCAATTCATTATTGTAGTTTCTGTAACATTAAGTAGTTTTGCTAAATCTTCTTGAAATAATCCCCTCTCTAATCTTGCCTTCCTAATACGCTGACCAAATGTATTTGTAGGGAAGCTACCAAAAACTGAGGTCTTTATAGTAAAAATAAAGGCTCTCTTTAAAATTTCTAACCTTGTTAATGCAAGGTTGCCCCTGCGGCTATTACACTGACCCTCGCCGTCCCTGCCGTTGTGGTACCAATAAAATTGCCAGCTATATTGGCAAAATCTCCGGCCCGCTTTTAGACAGAATTGATATACACGTCGAGCTGCCATCAATTAAATACAAAGATTTAACTGAGGTAAAAGAGGCAGAGCCCTCCAAAACTATCAAGGCACGGGTGGAAATTGCCCGGGCAATCCAAAGGCAGCGCTTCCGCAATGACGGAATCTTCTCTAACGCCCAGATGAATACGAAATTGACTAAAAAATACTGCATCCTGGAAAATGAAGCAAAGGAATTGCTTAAATTAGTGATGACAGAACTAGGATTATCAGCGCGGGCTTATGATAAGATACTAAAAGTCTCAAGGACAATTGCGGATTTAGCTGGCAGTGAAAATATCACGGTAGGGCATATTTCAGAAGCAGTACAGTATCGCAGTCTCGACAAGCAATGGTAGAAACAGAAGAGGCCGAAGAATCACTGAAGATGGCAATGACAAAACAGGACTCTCAGCGGCCTATGAACTGCGGGTTATATTTAGTAAATTTCGGGAAATCCTTTTTCTAAGTGTTCCAATTTTTCAATAGTCATTAGGGATTCTATTTCTCTGCGCATGCCTTTAATACTTTCTTTTCTATCTAAATTATAGTTCCTGAAAAGGCATTTCGGTATATTTTCTAGCCTTATGTTGCCAGCGGATAATTTCTGAAAAATTTTTTTGGCTGCAGACGAAAATCCTTCCCATCGAAATATCGGTTTTTTAATGATAAGGATTTTCTTGCGGGAACTTAACGTTATTCCTTTCCCCTTTTCTCGGGCATTTATCGATTCGCCTATCCGCGGCTGGAAATATTCAATGTTTAAATCAAAATCATCAAGATTAATATACTTTAATAATTTTGCTGATAATAGGATTTGGTTATCTTTTACTGATAAATAACCTTCACGATGGTTATTTATCCGCAAAATTTTAATAATTCTTTTGATTTTCTCTATTGGGCCCTTGATTAATATGCTCCTTATATATCCTGAATCGGTTAAATCTTCAAACTCATCTTTGACAAAAGGCCCGAATCTGTGCCTTCTGCCTTTACTTTGCAACCTGACCTTGTACGCGGCAGAACAATAGTTGATAGGTAAATTTACTCTGCTATTCAACGCGTCTCTTACCAGTTTTAATGCAGACATTTCTGACTCAAGGACAGGGATAAGCTCCTGGCGCAGAAAGGTGTAATTTCGCTTAATTAAATTCCTATAGTTATACTTCGTAGTGTATAACTGGTGTATATTGAGGTGGCTAACGCCGATTTTCTTCATTTGCATCAAGCACTTTTTGAGTATTTCATAATCTTCCGGGATACAGGGAATTTCTACGGTAACTGTTTTTATAATACCGACGGCTTCTGCTACTCGATCCAGGCTATAGCCCCTGGCGCTGATATCAAATCTGATTTCATCGAGCCCTGATTTTTTTAATTCTCTTAATTTATCTTTATTGACTAAATCTCCGTTTGTATATATCCAGATATAAATATTGTTTTTGAATTTATCCCTGATTGCATTTACATATGTTAATAATTTTTCGAAAACCAGCAGGCCCTCTCCGCCGCTAAAACCTACGCCTTTAAAATTAAATTTTTCTAAATAGGCAACATAGTCTTTTGGCCGGTCAAATATAATTTTTTCTGCTCTCGGCGGCTGTTCTTTTCTTCTATCACGCGGACAATAAAAACAATTCGCAGTGCACAACCTGTTTATAAACATGCACGACCAGTATCCTCTGCCGCATATTAAACAACCCGGAGAAAGTTTTCCTATATGGAGCTTATTTTGCAAAAAACTATAGCGAACACCACCGGATAATGACCGCAACAATCTTTCCCGCGACTTGCTTGCCAGGCGCGCCTTTTTTTCCGAGACCCATTTAAAATCAGAGTAAATCCAATTACTTTCTGATTTAGCAGCTTTCATGCCCCTTCCCGTTTCTCCCATATAGAAATTTAATTAACTTCCGGCAGCTCGATACGATTAATTATTATAATTAAACGACGGATTTACTGTGAATATTATACTATTCTCAAGATTAATTTCAATTGAACATTTATGAATTATCTGGTAATTTATTATTTGGTATAATAAAAAAATGAATAAGATTACCTTCCTTATCCCGGCAATCCTCCTCTTACTCCTCACACTGGTTATGTTTGGCAATGTTATATTTTCCTCGCAAAATATCATTCTTTCTAGTGCAGGGACCGATATTTTCCTGCACTTCTTCCATTGGAGAGAATTTGGATTTAGCCAGCTACGAAGCGCTAACCTGGCATTATGGAATCCTTACATCTTTTCAGGCGCTCCGTTTCTGGGCGCGTTTCAATCCGCATTGCTTTATCCGCTAAACACCATTTATATGTTCCTGCCTGTACAAAAAACTATCAACATAGATATTGCACTGCACATTTTCCTGTCCGGGCTCTTCATGTATCTTTGGGCTTTCCAACGCAAATTGCATCCTTTGTCATGTTTTCTTTCTGCGGTATTATTTATGTTTTGTGGAGCACATTTCTTACATATTTATGCAGGGCATCTTGCACCCCTGTGTACAATGGCATGGGTACCCCTTTTATTTTTAGCTATAGACGGCTTATTCGAATACCGCTCCTTTAATTGGTGTCTTTTGGGTATTTTTGCCATTACCATGCAGATACTTGCCGGATATCCACAGTATCTTTTTTATACTACTATTGCAGCAGTACTTTATTATGGATTTTGTATTATTAAAGCAAGGGAGCGTTTTAAAATCACATTGGGAATTTTAACTATGTACGCTGGCGCCTTAGCGCTGGGAGCTGTTCAAGTTCTAACCGGGATACAGGCTGCCTCAGAAAGCGTAAGAGCCGGCGGTGTCCCGTTTAAGTTTGCATCCATGTTTTCATTTCCGCCGGAGAATTTTATTACTTTTTTTGTACCAAATTTTTTTGGCGATAACGTTTATTTTCCATATTGGGGGCGTTGTTATCTTTGGGAAATGTCGACCTTTGCAGGTATCACCGGATTATTCCTTGCGCTTTATGCCTCCTTCTATGCAGAAAAGAACCTTAGGCGCTTCTCGGTAACAACGGCGTTGCTTCTTCTGCTTCTTGCTTTAGGTGCTCATACTCCACTGTTTGGTTTTCTCTATAAGTGGATTCCTGGATTCGATTTATTCCGGGGCAGTTCAAAATTCGTATTGCCGGCATCGCTATTTATAGCTCTTCTTGCCGGGATAGGCCTGGATCGAATTATTCGTTTTCAACTAATACCTAAATCGATAATTATCTGCGTGCTGTCTGTTGCTGTTTTCTTCATAGCAGTGGCGTTCTATCTTCAATATGCATTAGTCGCAGAGCCCGTCAATAAACTTTGGCATTCCATTTTTCAATCAATACAGGCTACGGGCGAGTCTTATCTTCTAAGAGAATATAAAATTAACTCTGCCTTCATTTCACAGGCTGGAATTTTTACAGCCAAAAATATGCTCATTGCCGCAAGGATATGTTTGCTGGTCGCACTACTATTTATCTTGCGTAGATTTTCCCGGAGGATTTCTTACATAATTGCATTAGTGGCCATTGCTGAAGTCTTTCTTTTTGCCAAACATTCTCTGGCGCACTTTGATTTTAGTCTGATACAGCCTCCGACGTTAAAAAAATTATCTGTAGAACATCCCGGCGATTATCGGATTCTATACCTCGATAATCCTAATAATACTATGTTGTTTCGCACGCGCAATATCTGGGGATACGATCAATGTGTTCTAAAGCGGTATGCAGAGTTTATGGCATTTACGCAGGGACGCAATATAAAAGAAGCAACTCTAACTCCTGAACTTGTTTATTTTCATCCACTATATAAGATGCTTCGATGCCGTTATATTTTCCCTAAGAATAATACAGGTATAAATATTATAGACTCCCAAGCTACCATGCCACGATTACTGTTAATTCATGACTGGTTGTTAATTTCTAAGCGCGATGATATTTTTGCAAAATTGCAAAATCCTTCTTTTAATCCATATAAAACTGTTATATTGGAGAAGGAACCTGACCCTTTACCAGTTGAGTCATCGCAACAAGAAACGGTGCGTATTATCAACTCCTCGACTGATCATCTTACTATCGAAGCGTTACTGTCTTCCCCTGCGATCTTGGTTATTACTGATAATTACAGTAAGGGCTGGAGGGTGAGGCCGCTGAGGCAGAGCATACAAAAAAAATATGAAGTTATGCCGGCAAATTATATTCTCTGTTCTATCCCGCTTTCAAGCGGTTATCATTATTTTCGCCTGGAGTATGTGCCCGGGGGTTTTGAGGCAGGAAAATGGATAACCTTAATCTCGCTGATTATTTATATTTTTCTGGTTGGGCGCACTCTAAGAAATAAATTTAAGACTCCCCCAAACGCTAAGGCTGGTTTTTAATATTGTTAACAATTCAATCTTTCTTCCAGATACTTTAGTAGTTAAATTGTATAAATTCTTTTAAGATATCCCGGGTTTTCTCATTATGCGGGTCTATCTCGATTGCGCATTTTAATATTCTTTTTGCATCTTCCCATCTGCGCATTTTTATATAAACGAGAGCAAGATTATTATAGGCAGGAAGAAACTGCGGGTCCATTCTCACTATAGTCTGGAAACATTCTATCGCCTCTTTATACATCCCTTTTTCATTCAGGGCCAGGCCAAGATTGTTATACGCCTTGAGTGCCTTTGGGTCCAGTATCAGTGCTTTTTTATACTGAACAATTGCTTCATCAGGCATGCCTTTTGAATAATAACAAGCCCCCAGCCCATTGTAATAAGCTGCTGCATCGGGGCTTAAACGCAAAGCCTTGCTATATTCATTTATAGCGCTATCAAATAAATTATTCTCGAAAAAATGCAATCCTAAATTACTATGCGCTAATGCATTATTGGGGTAATGCTTAGCTATTTCAGACCAGAGGGAAATATTGTCCCTCCAGACGGTATTTCTCATTACAGCCAGCATAGAATAGATTATTAAAATTACTGCGATTGCATATTTTGCCAATAGCTTGCATAATCTAACTGGCTCAACAGAAGACAACTTCAATAATAGTATTGAAAGGAATAAACAAAATCCAAATATAGGAATATACAGATAGCGGCTCGCCATTATATTATTCAACAAGAATATGTTAGTGACAGGTAATAAGGTGATAAAAAACCAGACTATCGAGAATGAGGTGCCTCTTGAGCGCCTGAATGTTTTAAAGGCGATAATCAGGCAAATTGATATTAATAATATAGAGATTATTACCTTCGGGGTAAGCGCGGAAAAAACTAAAGTATGGTCGTTTATTGTGGCGTGTATGCCCGTAGGTATAAATAACCATTGAAGATAATTCATAACTGTCACGGACATAGTAAAAATACCTTTATAAAAACTGTAATCCATATGTTTAAAAGGAGAGTTTTTATTGCCGATAAATAATCCCCAGATTAAGAGATAAAGCGTAGAAACGATAAAATACCCAGCGTAACGGGATTTAAACCTGTTAAGTATCGGTGCCGCTTTGCCATAATAATAATCATATAAAATTATAATTATAGGCAAACTTATAGCCATTTCTTTTGAAAATAAGGAGAGTAAAAATAAAATAAGTGAACTAATATATACGAATGTCTTTTTGGGATTAGTATAATTATCCAATCTGATATAAAACAGCAGAGAAGACATAAAGAATAAAAAGACCAGCAAATCTTCTCTGAAAGATATAACATTTACTGCCTCGCTATTAACCGGATGGAGGGCAAATAGCAAAGAAGCCAATAATGCAATTTTTTTCTCTTTTGCGATTGAGGCTGCAAGAAAATATACTAAGATAGAATTAAAGATATGTAATAGTAAATTTAGGAGGTGATACCCGAAAGCATTGAGTTTCCAGAAATGATAATCAATAAAGTATGTCAGAGTTACGATGGGCCTATATGTGGTCTCCCCTGAGCCTATATCGTTATAGATGCCCAAAAAATCTATATCTTTAGTTGCAGTTAAATATTTTTTGCTAAAAACTAAAGGGAGATTTTTTAGCGACTTCACGAATTTATTGTTAATTATCACCCAGGAGTCATCGTAAACAAATGAATTCTTTAATGAATTGGCATATACTAATGTTGTAATGGACGCTATTAAAATAATAAATTTTATATTTATTTTGTTAAAATTCATACAGCGTTAAAGCGTAACCTTAACGGTAACCAGAACTTTGCAATTTTTTTAGGTTTTTTCTTGCGGTTTCATATCTTGGGTTTATTTCCAGGGCTTTTAACCACGCCTTCTTTGCCTCATCCCACTTTTTCATCTCTACATAAGTAACTCCTAAATTATTATAAGCCTGGATGAAATTTGGATCGATTCTTAGTAACTGCTGCGAACATTTTATAGACTCTTCATATAGCCCCTTTGTTTTTAAAACAAGACCGAGGTTAAGATATGCATGCAGGAATCCCGGGTCTAATGCCAATGCCCTTTTAAATTCTTTCATGGCCTGATCGAAAAGCCCTTTCTGATAATAACAAAACCCCAAGCTGTTATAATCAGGCACATGGGTAGGGTCTAAACTCAATGCTATTTTGTATTCATTGATAGCCTTATCTAACAAGCCGTATTGCTTAAAAGAGGCCCCTAAATTACTGTGCACATTGGGGCTATCCGGATAGATATCCACCATTTCTGACCATAATACAACATTATCAAACCAGCTTAAATTCTTTACCATCGTAAGCACAAAATATGATATTAAAATAATTATAGTTATATTTTTTGCTAATTTTTTAAGAAAATCTTTTGAAACTAAAGGGATATCTAAGCGCGGCAGATTCAAGACCGCTAGAGAAAAAAGAAAGCAAAATCCAAACACCGGCAGATATAAATACCTAAAGGCCATTATGTTCCTTAATGGGATTAAATTAAGAACGGGAGCAAGACAGATAAAAAACCAAAGTATAGCGAATGAGGCTAGGTTAGATTTTTTCCTTATTTTTATAGCTAAAATAAAAAGAGCGGATATTAACAATACTGAAATTATGGTTTTTGGCTCGAATATCGAATACGAAATTAATGAGGCATCATCTACCGATATGAGATGGATGTTGTTTGGAACAAATAAATTCCAAATATAGGCAGCAAGTATATTGCACATCGTAAATATATTTGTAAAAATATCCCCGCCCGGATATTCTAATGGGCGCTTGCTGGGATTATTCATAATAAAAAATTAA
>JAQUAH010000077.1 GCA_028687345.1 Candidatus Omnitrophota bacterium
ATCCTTGCCGTGTGGCTTTCCGGTTCATTAACTTATCTAAGCCAGGAATTAAAAGACCTCAACAGCTGTATACTGAATGCCCTTAAGAATACCTATGATTATGTGCGTATTATCCCAGGAGATTACAATATTTTCCTGGCGTCTCCTTCAAAAGATATAATGCAGGTTTCTTCCGGGATAATCTTGCAAAGGAAGGCTAAGCGAAACATCGAAAGCACTATTCTACATCAGGCTTATCTTGATTACAGGTTAAACAGCCGCTTCCTTGATTGGTTTTTAGAGGGATTGAACAACAGCACCAAAAGTATTAACCAGGACACCAGGCCCGTAGCGGTTTTTGAAACCCTTCTTTTATGGAACAGGCAATTTTCTCCGGGGTTTGCGAATGCCCTGGCAGCTTTTAAGAATTTGAATATAAGATGGATAAGTGTTTTTATATTCTTTCTATCTTTAATATTTCTTTATCTGTTTTTAGGTTCCTCTAAAGTCAACGTAATAATTACCTACAATATCATGACCACCGGTTTCTTCGGCATGCTGGCAAGTCTTCTCTTGATATTCAGCTACCAGGTTTTTTTCGGCGTCTTATACCACCGCCTAGGGTTATTAATCAGTATTTTTATGTCAGGGATTGCAGTAGGCAGCATTCTTATAACGAAAAATCTACAGAGAACCAGGAATGAATTAAGGCTGCTTGTATACTTAGAGGCCTCGATTTGCATATTTTCTTATTTTTTATCATTAGTGATTCCCAAAATAATTGAGGTTGGCAATATGGCAAATTTAATCTTTGTCGGTTTATTTTTTGCCTCCGGTTTACTCATGGGGTCAGAATTTCCCTTGGCAAGCAAGATATGCCTGGGTGAAAAAAAAGGAACCGGAGAAGTTTCAGGGTTAATTTCTGCTAGTGACCTTGCAGGCGGCTGGATTGCAGGGATTTTAGGAGGCGTAATTTTACTGCCTGTTTTAGGAATTTTTAACACCTGTATTGTAATTTTTCTCTTGAAATTAAGCAGCCTAATCCTACTGCTCATCTTAAAAAAGGGCAAGATAATGTCCGGCGGGTGACGGCGAGGCGGATCGCAGGCAAGTGGAGGCATACGAATGTGTTGACAATTCTATTAAATTAAGATATATTAGCACATTGCGAAAGAAGGGGGATTTTAGATGGATAAGCTAACATTAAAGGATGTAAACCTAAAGGATAAAATAGTACTGGTGCGGGCTGATTTTAATGTGCCGCAGGATGATAAGCTCAACATCACTGATGATACGCGTATAAGAGCGACATTGCCTACGATAAGGTATATTCTGCAAAATGGCGCAAAAAAAGTGATTTTGATGAGCCATTTAGGCCGGCCAGACGGCAAAGTAGTAGAAAAATACAGTTTAAAGCCCGTAGCATTACGGCTAAAAGAATTATTAGGGGAGCCGGTAAAATTCCTGAATGACTGTGCAGGAGAAGGCATTAAACAAGAGATTAATGCGGCAGCAGAAAAGGTGGTTTTGCTGGAGAACTTACGCTTCCATGCTGAAGAAGAAGCAAATGATGCGAATTTTGCCAAGCAGTTAGCTAATCTCGGCGATGTCTTTGTAAACGATGCCTTTGGTACAGCGCATCGAGCTCATGCCTCAACAGAGGGCGTAGCGCATTATCTTAAGGCAGCAGCCGGATTTTTGTTGGAAAAGGAGATTAAATATTTAGGCAGCGCCGTACAGAATCCAGAGCGCCCCTTTATGGTAATTTTAGGCGGGGCTAAAGTCTCGGATAAAATCGGCGTAATTGAGAATCTCCTCCCCCAATGTGACAGTATTTTAATCGGCGGCGGTATGGCTTATACATTTTTAAAGGCGCAAGGAAAAACAATAGGCAATTCTAAATTAGAGAAGGATAAGCTGGACCTGGCAAAAAATATCTTAGATAGGGCGAGCGAGTTAAAGAAAGAGATTCTTTTGCCTATAGATAACGTGGTCGTAGGCAATATCGCAAGTGACGCTAAGATTGAGAACGTAGGCGAAAATATACCTGAAGGAAAAATCGCCGTGGATATCGGCCCCAAAACAATAGCTTTATTCCAAAATAAATTAAAATCCGCCAAGACCATTGTATGGAACGGCCCTTTGGGGATTTTTGAAATGGACGCCTTTGCCAAAGGCACACAAGAGGTTGCCAAATTTATTGCTACTCTTAAGACCAAAGTCATTATCGGCGGAGGCGATACCGCTGCAGCCATAGTCAAATTTAAGCTAGAAGATAAAATGACGCATATTTCTACCGGAGGAGGAGCAAGCTTGGAGTTTTTAGAGGGTAAAACCTTACCCGGTATAGCTGCGTTAAGTGAAGTCTAAATTTATGGAACGATAGTGAACATAAATTTATGACTGAACTTATCCCGCCTACGGCGGGATTAATTCGCACAATAACTTACTCACATTATCATGTTCGTAAGTTATGTGCTCATTAAAATGAGAAAGACGATAATTGCCGGCAACTGGAAGATGTACAAGACCATTACAGAAGCCATTGAATTGGCCAATGGTGTAAAAAGAGAACTTTTTCAAATGGACAGCCAGAATATAGAAGTGGTTTTATGCCCTCCTTTCACGGCATTGGCTGAAGTTTATGAAGTAATTGCAGATTCGGATATCCAGTTAGGCGCACAGGATGTCTATTGGCAGGAGGAAGGCGCCTTTACCGGAGAAATATCCTGCAAGATGCTAAAGGATGCAGGTTGCAAGTTTATCATTATAGGGCACTCTGAACGCAGGCAATTCTTCGGCGAAATTAATGCCTTCGTGAATAAGAAACTGAAAGCTGCCTTAAATAGTGAAATTACGCCCATAGTTTGCGTAGGCGAAACCTTAAGCGAAAGAGAAGGTAATAGGACCTTTGAGGTTTTAGGCAATCAGATAAAAGAAGGTTTGGATGGTATAACCGAAGAGGATGTGTTAAAGATAGTAATTGCCTATGAGCCGGTTTGGGCAATAGGTACAGGAAGAACAGCAAAACCTATTCAAGCACAAGAGACACAAAAATATATACGCAATTTGCTTAAAGAATTGTATAATAATGATGTAGCCGAGGCCATAAGAATACAATACGGCGGAAGCGTAAAATTAGAAAATATACTTGAATTGATACAGCAACCCGATGTTGACGGCGCTTTAGTGGGAGGGGCAAGCCTCTCTATTGAATCCTTTGCGGGGTTGGTAAAAATAGCCTGCGGAGTAAAAAAATGATGACTTTGATAATTATTATCCATGTGATTGCTTGTATTGTATTGATATGCCTGGTGTTAATTCAAAGGGGCAGAGGTAGCGGCCTGGTGGAAAGTTTTCAGGGCGTAGAGTCTATGTTTGGCACAAAGACAAATACTTTTCTTACGCGTACGACAACTGTGTTTTCAGTTATATTTTTTATCTCTTGCTTAAGCCTTGCAATTTTGTCGGTAAGACAAAGCAGGTCTCTGATGACTAACATCAAAAGCGAGCCGCAGGCTGAAACTGCTAAACCTGCAGTTAGTGAACCACAAGCCCAGGTTACGCAGGAGCGGCCTCAAGAGGAGGCGCCGAAGACTGAATAATTTTTTAGACAATGAAGCTTTCTTAAATTGCGACTACCAGAAAACTGGTAGTTTTTTATTTAAATGAATAAAAAATTGTTTTGGGTTTTTGTATTAAGCAGTTCGGTTTATTTTACGCAGGGGATAGAAGGCCTGCCTTCACAGGGGCTGTTTTATTATCTTAAAGAGACGCTCCATTTTTCTCCCGAAAAGATAATGCTCATAGGCAGTATTACTACCCTTGCCTGGTTGGTAAAACCGGCAATAGGTTATGTAATTGATAAATTCTTGAGCAAAAGGGCCTGGATTTTCATCGCCCTTGTATTAGACATAGCTCTTTCTTTGCTTTTGGGATTAGCCAGTTTGCCGCTGGTATTTCTAATCGGTATGCTTGTCTTCAATTCAACTAACAGTGCCTTTAGGGATGTGGCAGTTGATGGGATTATGTGCCAGGAGGGAAAGAGATATAATGCCACCGGCAGGATTCAAAGCGTGCAATGGATTTCTATTAACGTAGCGGGTTTACTCACCGGAATAGGAGGCGGCTATATTGCTGAAAAATGGGGATACAGGATGGGATTCCTCTGTTTAATCCCTATTTACTGCCTCGTGGGAATCTCAGCTTATTTTTTTAAAGAGGAGCCAGTGGAAAATAAAACAGCGACGACGCTGTTTTTAGACTTAAAGAAGATATTTACAAACAAGAGGCTGCTCATTATAGGTGCCTTTATATTTCTCTACAAATATTCTCCTTCTTTCGGAACCCCGCTTTTTTTTATTCAGAGGGATACATTCAAATGGGGCAAAATTTGGATAGGCATCTTAGGTACAATCAGCACAATCTTTGGCATTATCGGCTCCATTTTGTACTACAAATTCAGCCAGAGGATAAATATTAAGAAATGGTTGTATATTTCAGTATTCCTGGGGGTTGTTACTACCTTAAGCTACCTGTATTATATTCCTTTGACTGCTGTTATTTATGATGTGATCTACAGCTTTATCGGAATGTTCATCTTCTTAATGGTAATGGACTTTATGGCCAGGAATACTATCAAGGGCCTGGAGGCAACCTCTTTTGCTTTTCTCTGCAGTATAAGCAATCTGGCGCTTGTCACCAGCAATGTATCAGGCGCGTTTCTGCTGCCTATGTTAGGATTGAAATGGCTCATAGTATTGTCAGCGCTTACCAGCTTCTTATGCCTGTTTTTGATTAACAAGATTGAATGAATTTACTTGAAGCAACCCTAAGTAAGTAGTATAATTTTAACACTATGTTAAAAGTGTTTGAGCCGTATATATTGACTTTTATCCCGATATTCGTGGCGGTGGATTCCATCGGGAACATACCTGTTTTTATCTCTCTTGTAGAGGGGCTTAACAAAAAACAAAGGCACAAGATTATTGTTGATTCCGTAAGCACAGCCACAATGCTGGCGGTTTTATTCATGTTTATCGGCAAGTGGGTCTTGAGGTTTATCGGGATTACGATGTATGATTTTCAGGTTGCCGGAGGCATACTTCTTTTGGTGATTGCCACGCGCCTGCTGTTGCCCGGTAGTTCAAAGATGCTCTTGGCAAACAGCCACGATAAAGGTATTGGTGTTTTTCCGCTCGGGACTCCCTTAATCACCGGGCCGGCAGTATTAACCACTACATTGATGATGCTGGATAGCTTTGGTGTGGCAGCTACTTTTGTGTCGTTAGTCCTCAATATGCTCATTGCCTGGTTGACAATGGCTAAGGCAGATATAATTTTGAAATTAATCGGCTCAAGCGGCAGTCGCGCCTTTTCCAAGATTATGTACATATTGCTGGCTGCCATAGCCGTAATGATGATGAGGCGGGGGATAATGGGGATATTTATAAAATGATGCGCAAAGTAGTTACGTTTATCATGGCAGGAGGCAAAGGCGAACGGCTTTATCCTTTAACCAAAGACAGGACTAAGCCGGCAGTCCCATTTGGAGGGATATACAGGATTATTGATTTTACCTTAAGTAACTGCATTAATTCGGGCTTACGCAGAATTTACGTACTCACCCAGTACAAATCAGCTTCCTTACAGAGGCATATACGTCTGGGTTGGAATTTCCTACCTTCGGAACTTGAGCAATTTATAGAATTATTACCTGCGCAGCAAAGAATCGGTGACAGTTGGTATCTGGGAACTGCAGATGCAATTCATCAGAATTTCTACACCGTGGAAATGGATGAGCCGGATGAAGTCATGATTCTGGCCGGAGACCATATCTATAAGATGAATTACTATACACTGCTTGATTTTCATCGTGCAATTGATGCGGATTTGACCGTAGGCGTAGTGGAAATAGATAAAGAGAAGGCTGCTCATTTGGGGGTAGTAGAAGTAGATGTTATGGGCCGGGTAGTGGGGTTTCAGGAAAAACCTGCCAAACCTAAGACTATTACCTCTAAACCTGATAAAATATATGCCTCTATGGGCATATACGTATTTAAACACCCGGTCCTTGAGCAGGAGTTACTGGATGACGCTAAGAAGCATAATTCTACGCATGATTTTGGCAAGGATATTATCCCTTCGATGCTTAAAAAGGGATTAAAAATAGCTGCTTACAATTTTATTGACGAAAATAAAAAAGAGGCACAATACTGGCGCGATATAGGGACCATTGATGCTTATTACGAAACTAACATGGACCTGATACAGGTTGACCCGATATTTAATCTTTACGATAAAGATTGGCCGGTAAGGACGTTTCAGGAGCAGTTTCCTCCGGTAAAAACTGTTTTTGCAGGGGAAGAAGTCACAGGGAGGGTAGGCTTAGTGCTTGATTCTTTAGTTTCCGGAGGCTGTATTGTCAGCGGCGGGAGAGTTCAGCGTTCCATACTTTCCCCCAATGTAAGGATAAATAGTTATTCACAGGTATTTGACTCCATTCTTATGGAAGGGGTAAATGTAGGCAGGCATGCCAAGATAAAACATGCAATCATTGATAAGGATGTTAATATCCCCCAGGGCACGGTAATAGGATATGATCTGCAGGAAGACAAGAAAAAATTTTATGTAACTGAATCCGGAATTGTAGTAGTAGCCAAGGGAACAGAGATAAAATAAGTGAGTCCACAACTTACGGGTCTGCCTTAGAACAAGAACGTAAGTTGTCTGGACGAACTTATCCCGCCGTAGGCGGGATTAAGTCGCATAATATTTTACTCCATTATGATGCCCATAAATTATACGCTAATAAAATGATAAAGAAGGCAAAAATAGAAGATATAAAAGCAATCCAGAAACTGATTAATTCTTTCGCAAGTAAAGACCTGATGCTGTCTAGGTCTTTGAATGAATTGTATGAGAACTTGCGGGATTATTGGATAGCGGAAGAGTATGGTAAGGTTATAGGCTGTGCTGCCCTGCATATTTCCTGGGATGATTTAGCGGAAATAAAATCAGTGGCAGTGGCAAAAAATAAACAAGGCAAGGGAATAGGCAGGAAATTAATCTCTGTGTGTTTAACTGAGGCAAAGGAATTAGGAGCCAAAAGAATATTCGTACTCACCTATAAACCCGAATATTTTAAAAAATTCGGTTTTAAAAGAGTAAAGAATTCCCAATTACCGCATAAAATCTGGGCAGAGTGTATTAATTGCTGCAAATTCCCCAACTGCAAAGAAATCGCCCTTTTAAAGACACTCTAGCCAAAGACAGAAACAGTTTCCAATCCAATCGGGAAAGTGTACCCTATAAGGGACACTTTCCGCTTCAACTCGGAAACTGTTTCTAGATAAAAGGAGAAGCTATGGATTACTTGTTAAGTGATGAACAGAAGATGGTCCGTGATCTGGCCAGAAAAATTGCCGAAGAAAAAATAAAGCCTGTAGCTGCAAAATACGATCAGAGCGAAGAATATCCCTGGGATATGATAAAAATTATTGCAGATGCCGGATTATTTGGGCTCTTTATACCAGAGGAATTTGGCGGCATGGGCACAAATGTACTTGACCTTTGTATCGCAACAGAAGAATTATCCCGCGCCTGCGGAGGAATAGCTGTTTGCTATGCTGCCTCCGCGTTAGGAACATTTCCCATACTTCTTTTCGGAAACGAAGAGCAGAAAAAGAAATACCTTCCAGGCCTGGCCAGCGGGAAGAAAATCGCTGCCTTCGGTATTACTGAGCCAGAGGCAGGCTCTGATGCTTCTGCGATTAAAACTACTGCCAAAAAACAAGGTGATTATTATATCTTGAACGGCCTGAAACATTTTATCACTAATGGCGGAGACGCCCAAATTTATGTGGTGATAGCTATGACGGATAAATCAAAGGGCGCAAGGGGGGCTTCGGCGTTTATCGTAGAAAAAGACACACCTGGTTTTACCTTTGGGAAAAAAGAGGAAAAATTGGGTATTCGTGCCTCCTCAACCCGGGAACTTATCTTCACTGATTGTAAAATTCCTAAAGAAAACCTTCTCTCCAGGGAAGGAATGGGTTTTATCGTAACCATGAAAACATTTGACATGTCTCGGCCTGGCGTGGCAGCGCAGGCCCTAGGCATTGCGCAGGGCGCTTTGGATGCGGCGGTAAAATACTCAAAAGAAAGGCAGCAATTTGGAAAATCCGTTTCTTCTTTTCAGGGAATCCAATGGATGCTGGC
>JAQUAH010000078.1 GCA_028687345.1 Candidatus Omnitrophota bacterium
TGACGGAAAGTTAGACGAAGCAAGAAAAGTAGGAGAAGAGGTTTCAAAGGTTTTTCTACCCAGGGCAGAATTTTATTATAATTTAGGCTATGCCTACCTGTTGAAAGGGATGGTCCAGGAGGCAAAAGGTAACTTTGAGCGCAGCATAAGAATAAACCCCGATTTTATTTTCTCTTACAATAACTTAGGGTGCGCCCTGTGGATGGCGACTGCTTATGCTCAAGCTATTCAGCGGTTTCAAGAGGCCATAGGCATTGATCAGACTTTTGTCACCGCCCATTTCAATTTAGGCGTTGTATATTTTGATTTAAAACGCCTGGAAGAGGCATATAAAGAATTTGAGACGGTATTGCAGTTAAATCCTGATTACCATGAAGCGCGGGAATACCTCAAGCTCATAACCGAAACCCTCCATTACCAACCTTAAATACAGAATGCAAAAAAGGATAGTTATTGTTGGCGCAGGGCCAATAGGTTGTTATACTGCCCAGCTCCTGAAGGCTTATGGTTTTCAACCCCTGTTGATAGAGGAGCACAATGAGGTGGGCAGGCCCATACATTGTACGGGGCTGGTAGGCAATAAAGTCTTTACTAAAGAAATGCCGTTTGTTATCTCGCGCTCCTCCATAATAAATACTATCAATGGCGCAATTATTCACTATGATAACCAGCATTTTACCATCGAGAGGGAACGGGTTGCATATGTAATCGATAGAGAAAGATTTGATAAAGAATTAAGCGATGGGTTAAATATTTTATTTCAGCACGTATTCCTGGGGGTAGAGAAGTTCGATTCGGGTTATATAATTGAAACAGACAAAAATGAATTATTCGCCGACATAGTCATCGGCGCAGACGGCGCAAACTCTTCGCTTAGAAAGTTGGTTAACCATGAAAACAATATCCGTTATTTTGGGGGGATTCAGCTGCGGCTTCAGGTAAAGCCCCGGTATAAAGACCTGGTTGAGGTGTATCTAAAAAAGCCCTCATTTTTTTGGATAGTACCGGAGGCGGAAGATATCGTGCGCATAGGGACAATTTCAGAAAACCCCTATCAGGATTTACAGAAATTCTTGAGAGAGGAGAAAATAAAAGGAAAGATCATAGAGAAATTCGGAGGAAGGGTGGCGCTTGGAATATGCAAGAATACGGTAACCGACAACATTGCATTAGTAGGGGATGCCGCTTGCCAGATGAAACCGCTAAGTTTTGGAGGGATATATTTTGGTTTAAAGGCTGCTTCTCTGCTTGCCTCTTGCATACGGGATAACCGTCTTGGCGATTATGATTTACTCTGGAAAGAGGATTTGGCCTTTGAAATAAAGATAGGCCTGAAGGTCAAGGAAATTTACAGCCGCCTTAACCCCAAGGAGCTGAAGACCGTATTCAGCCTGTTAAAAAAACAAAAAGCGGTAATTGAGAATAAGGGAGATTTCGAAAATCACGGGCGTTTAATCTTGGAGATGATCAAAGAACCGGCTTTCTATTCGGTTCTGGGGGATATTTTGAAAATATTATTCAGGGGCACCTAAAAGACCTATCCTTTTCTTCTGTCTACAACGAAAACACTTCCTTCTATATCCTTAGCCTTCTTTTTTATTTCGGCAGCAATATTGGTAACTTCGCCGTAGCTGGTTATGGACCTGGCTTCGTTACTTACCCCTGCAAGAGAAATAGTCATGATGGGGAATTTTCTGGTGGAGCCGTCTCTTGCGTGGGCGATAATATAGCCGTCATTCAGTTCCTCTTGCGTGTAGAGGCTGCGGATACGCTTATCAAATTCCTTAGTTATATGCTCTGCAATTGCCGTCGCCTTATCGGAAGTGGTTAATAGAATAAAGTCATCCCCGCCTTCATGGCCTACAAAGTCATCCGGATTGCCGCAATTCTTTATTGCCTCTTTAAATAATTCTGCAGTAAGCTTTATTGCTTCGTCGCCTTGGGCAATTCCGTGTTTATCATTGAAGGCTTTAAAGTTATCAAGGTCGCAATAGATGACCATAAATTTCTGCTTATTTCTTATTTTTTCCTCTACCATTTCATGGATGACTATATTTCCGGGAAGCTTAGTCAAGGGATTGGCATTTTCGGCACGTTCCTTCATTTTTACAAGCTGCTCTGTCATGTAATTGAAGGTTGAGCCTAGTTCCTGGAGTTCGTCATTTGTGTTGATCATTGTTCTAATGCCAAGTTCACCGTCGGCAATTTTCTTGGTGACTTCATTAAGGATTTTTATCGGGCCGATAACCGTTCTGGATAGTAAATACCCAAAGAGAAGATTGGCCAGAATAACAATGACGATAGTAATAACTACCGGCTTGTAAACATTCAAAAGTGCTTCCTGGATATTAGCCAGGGGAAAAGATAACTTAGTCACATAACCGATAGATTTATCCGTTTCTCTCCTGATTCCTACGAATATTTCAATTGTTTTGTTTAATTTATCTATCTGGGGAACAAACCACTTATCCTCTTTTGCCAGATTCTGCAGTTTTTCAAAATTTTGCAGGTCTTTATAACGTACGTTTTCTCCTATGAATTGCGGCTCTGTTGAGGCGACGATTTTTCCTTCCGGGTCAAATATAACAGCCTTTTTAATTACCTCGCTATCGGATAATTGTTTAAGGCTGTTTTGCATATAGTTCAGTATGTCTTGCGGTTCTACCTGCGTTATTGCAGCCTCAATATTATTTTTTACTATTATACTGGCAAGATTTGCCTGGTAAGAGTTAAAACGGTTAATGCTGTTAATCTGGTTATTCAGCTGTATAAACGTAAATGCGCTGATAAAAATGACAGAAGAGAGGATCGTTAATGAGGTAATGCGGTTCTGTAAGGTAAGCCTGATTTGCGCCATTGCCCTCTTAATTTGTTATGAATACGTTGCGCCTCTTAAGTATTTTACATAGTATATACTATGTAAACAAGGGGGTCAATTATTTATTTGCGTCCCTGGAAATCACAAGACTTGCCACCCGCTGGAGGAGACTGGTTTGGTAAAATTTTCGGGTTGATTATCAAGAATAAAAGGTGTATATTATTGCATTATGCCAAGGCCAATATCCATATTGATTTGTTTTTTAATCTGCATTCTGGGCTGCTTCCTGTTTGCGCCCGTCTATAGCCAGGGCACAAGCGAAATTCCTAAATTAATTGTTTTTCATTCTATCAGCTGCCATAAATGCATAGAGGCAAAGAAAGATGTAATCCCGTTTATAGAAAATGAGTTTAGAGGCAGGATAGAGATAGAATACCGCGATACCGCCGATATGGAAAATTATAAATTGCTGCTTAGCCTTAAAGAAAAACATAAGTCGGACATAGCGATTTCCCTGCCCGTATTCTATTTAAACGGTAATTTCTTTACCGCAGGCGCCCTCGATAAAAACGGGCTTAAATCTTTTATTCTGGACGTGCTGGGTAAGCAAGAGGCCGTTCGCGAATTGAAAAAGGTTGACCTGATTTCGCGCTTTAATACATTCAGCCCGTTTGTGATTATCGGCGCAGGATTAATTGACGGCATAAACCCCTGTGCGTTCACGGTTATTGTCTTTTTTATTTCTTTCCTGGCGCTTCAGGGTTATAAAAAAATGGAGCTTAGCGTAATCGGCCTTTCCTTTATCTTTAGCGTATTCCTTACTTATCTTCTTTTAGGATTGGGAGTATTCGCTTTTTTATACCGCCTGGAGGGTTTTTGGCTGGTTTCAAAGGTTATCAATTTCTTAATCGGCATATTTAGCGTAGTATTGGGGGTGTTAGCCTTCTATGATTTCTTTAAGTTCAAGAAAACAAAACAAACAGAGGGGCTGCTTCTACAATTGCCCAGTTCGATAAAGAACCAGATACACCGCATAATCGGCCTGCATTACAGAAATACAAAAAATCAAGAAAGCCAGAAGCAAAGAAGAAATATTTTGGGGCTGTTATTCAGCGCCCTGATTACCGGATTTCTGGTTTCGATATTGGAAGCAGTTTGCACGGGCCAGACTTATCTGCCGACTATAACCTTTGTCTTAAAGACTTCAGGCCTTAAGTTGCACGCCTGGGCTTATCTTTTACTTTACAATTTCATGTTTATAGTTCCCTTGCTTGCAATATTTTTCTTTGCGTTGCTGGGGGTAACTTCAGAGCAATTCTCCAATTTTTTGAAAAGGCGCCTCCTGACAGTAAAGATATTAATGGGCACCCTCTTTTTTGGCTTAGGTATATTTTTAATCTGGAAGGCTTAAAATGCGAAGGACTATTTTTTTGGCACTACTTTTATTATTTCCTTTGGGGTGTTTAGCGCAAGAACAAGCAGACTCTTTTACGTGGGATTTCGGCAAAGTAAAACAAGGCATAGCCTTGAAGCATGTTTTCACTCTGAAAAATGAGACTACAAAACCCATGCAGATAAAAGAGATTAATACATCGTGCGGTTGCACGGTTTCGCAGGTGGAAAAGAAGAGCCTCTTGCCTCAGGAGAGCACAGAAGTGGAAGTCAGGTTTGACAGCAAGGGTTATTCCGGCCCGGTCCAGCAGTACGTGTATGTCCATACGGATAATCTTGACAATCCTATAATTAGGTTTATAATTAAAGCCCACCTGGTTAAATAAACATCGATTAATTAGAGTCTTATACATACGCAGGGATTTGTGAGCGTGTATTAGAAAATTTTTGGCAATCCGGATTTTTAAACGCTGGGTCTGCGAGGAATTACGAGGAGCGAAGGGCGCTGGATACGATAAAGGCTGGCCGTAGCGACGAAGTAAACCGAAGCAGACGGCAAAAATTTTCGCACGCGAACAAATACCTAAGTATGGAATATGTAATCAAAATTATCAAGGAGGTAATGTAAAATGTGGGCGTTAAAATTAAGGATGTGGTTATTACTGACCATTCTTTTTGGGTTTATCTATGCGGTTTTCACAATAATCGGCACAAGCTTGCATATCGGAGGCTTTTATTTTTATCTGATTCTGTCTCTGGTGATGATGTTTATCCAATATATGCTGGGCCCGAAGCTTGTGGAATGGTCCATGAGGGTAAAATATATCAAGAGAGCGGAGAATCCCAGGCTATTTCAAATGGTAGAGAGTTTAGCCATGAGGGCGCAAATTCCTACGCCAAAGATAGGCATAGCCCAAATCAATCTTCCCAATGCCTTTGCCTTCGGCAGGACTATCAGGGACGGTAGGGTTTGCGTTACCGAAGGGATCCTGAATTTGCTGAATGAGGAAGAATTGAAGGCGGTATTGGGCCATGAATTAAGCCACCTTAAAAACCGGGATGTTCTGACCATTACGCTTCTCTCGGTTATTCCTATGATAATGTACAGGATTGCCTGGCAATTCTTGTTTTACGGTCGAAGTCGCAATGAAAGGGGAGGCAATACCGCTTTAATAGGCTTGGCAGCATTTTTATTTTACTTCATCACTAACCTGTTAGTGCTTTATGCTTCACGCATCAGGGAATATTTTGCAGACCAGGGCTCTGTGCTCTTGGGGAATCAGCCTTCTAAGCTCGCCTCCAGTTTATATAAGCTGGTTTACGGCTCTGCGCGCATGAACAAGGATTCGCTAAAAGAGGTTGAGGGCCTGAAAGCTTTTTTTGTCAATGACCCTTCCTGTGCGTTAAGGGAAATCAGAGAATTAAGCCAGCTTGATTTGGATAAGAGCGGCACAATTGATCCTTCTGAGTTGGACCAGTTGAGAAATAAAACAATACGTTTAAATTTCGGTGATAGATTAATGGAAGTTTTAAGCACCCATCCCAACATGCTCAAAAGGATTAAAAGGCTTTCCGAATACAGGGCTTAATTTAGATTAGATTGCAGCAGAAAAGCTAACCCGCCAACCCCCAAATTGGCGGGTTTTTGTTTGACATAACATCAGTTATAAGTTATAATTACAAATCTATGGAAATAAACGAGATTATAGAACAAAGGAAGGCAAAACTAAAATCTCTCAAGGATAAGGGGATAGAGCCATTTGATGCGCCTATGGGTTCGCGGGTAGAGATAGGTGCGGTATTAAAAGACTTCCAGGAAGGCAGAAAAGTGGTCCTTGCGGGCAGGATTATGGCTAAACGCTCTCACGGCAAAGCTGCCTTTTTGGACCTCAAAGATTACACGGGCAAAATTCAACTTTACCTTAAGGCAGATATTATAGGCCAGGACAAGTTCAATCTTTTGGAAGACCTGGATATCGCTGATATTATCAGCATTAATGGCGAATTGTTCAAGACCCATACGGGTGAATCCACGGTAAAGGTAGAGGAGTTTAATATACTTGCTAAGGCCTTAAGGCCCTTGCCCGAGAAATGGCATGGCTTGAAGGACGTGGAAGTACGTTACAGGCAGCGTTATCTAGACTTAATCGCCAATGAAGAAGTAAAGAAAATATTCTTAATGCGTTCCGGGATCATTAAAGCAATCAGGGACTTTTTAGATGAGAGGTCTTTTCAGGAAGTCGAGACACCCATGATGCACTCTATCCCGGGAGGCGCAGCAGGCAGGCCGTTTAAGACTACTCATAATGAGTATAAGCTGGATTTGTATTTGCGTATCGCCCCGGAATTGTACCTGAAGCGGCTTTTAGTCGCAGGCCTAGATAGGGTTTACGAGATAAACCGCAGCTTCCGTAACGAGGGAGTATCGACAAGGCACAATCCTGAATTTACCATGTTAGAGGTTTACGCGGCCTTCGCTGATTATGAAGAAATGATGCGCTTAACAGAGGATTTGGTTGTTTTTGTGGCAGAAAAAGTGCTGGGTACAAGGAAATTTGTTTACCAGGGTAAACAAATAGATTTATCCACGCCCTGGCAGCGCAGGTCTTTTGCCGAAATGGTAAGGACAAAATTTGATATTGAGCCGGGTGACGAAGTGCCTGTCATGCTGAAGAAACTACAGGAAAAGGGTTTTGCCAAAGACAAGGCGCGCCTTACCCGTTCACAGGTCAATGTGATAATTGAAGACATCCTAGAGCAGGACATGAATATAAATCCGACCTTTGTTACGGATTATTTTACGAACATCTCCCCTCTGGCAAAGACAAAAAAAGATAACCCATTAATCTCTGAGAGGTTTGAGTTATTCATAGCGGGATTAGAGATAGGCAATGCCTATTCGGAGTTAAACGACCCTATTGAGCAAAGGAAGCGTTTTGAAGAAGAGATAAAGGAGCTGAATAAAGAAGAAAAAAAGAACGTTGACGATGATTATATTACAGCCCTTGAGCACGGCATGCCTGCGGCGGGAGGCTTAGGCATCGGCATAGATAGATTAGTGATGCTTCTTACAGACCAGCCTTCTATAAGGGATGTGATTTTATTTCCGCTCCTGCGGCCTGAAAAATAATATGCGCACCGAATTTTTTATAAGCTGGCGTTATCTGCTGACCAAGAGAAAAGAGAAATTCATTTCCCTGATCAGTATTATCTCTATTCTGGGCGTCGCTATAGGTGTCATGGCTTTAATCGTGGTAATTGCCGTAATGACCGGTTTTGATAAAGACCTGCGCGATAAAATCGTGGGTAATTATTCGCATATCACTCTTTCAAGCTACCGGCCTATAGACAATAATGAATTAGAAAATATCATCAAAAAGATTTCCTCAAATCAGCATATAAAAGCTATCAGCCCTTATATCCAGGGCCAGGTTTTGATTAAAGAGGCAGATAAGTTTTTTGCGGTAAGTTTAAAAGGGATAGACCCCGATACGGAAACCAAGGTTACGAAGATAAAAGAATACCTCATCAAAGGGGATATCAATAATTTAAACCAGGAAGGACTAATCATCGGCAAGGAACTGGCCTTGTATTTAGGTTTGGGTTTAAATTCAAGCCTCGTTGTTTATTCGCCCTTAGGTAAACAGTACAATTTAAAGGTGTCCGGGATTTTCAGTTCCGGGATGTACGATTACGATATGAACCTGGTTTTTGTGCATCTTAAGTCTGCGCAGGAGATTCTGGGCTTAAGTAATCAAATTAGCGCCATAGCAATAAAGTTAGATAATCTCTATCTCGCAGAAAAAGTAAAGAATGAATTAAGCCCCGTTTTGGATTATAATTATATTTTAAAGACCTGGATGGAAGCAAACGCAAATTTCTTTGCTGC
>JAQUAH010000079.1 GCA_028687345.1 Candidatus Omnitrophota bacterium
AGATGATTATCCATTTATCTATCGCTTATTCCCTGACAGGGACTTCCAGGTCTCTTCGTTACTTGGTAATTTTCATGGCTACAGTTATGACCCTGGCCTTATTTTTATGTTTGTCGCGCGCAGGGATAATCTCATTTTTCCTAAGCGCATTTCTTTTACTCTTTCTTTTAAGGGCTAAGAAATCTATCCGAAATAGAATAGGCGTTATTATCATAGTAGTATTAATCCTGTCAGTTATTATCGGGATTGCGGGCTTAAGCCCCGTGATACAGAGGCTTGGCACCTTACGTTCGCCTTTTGAGCCCTTATCCTTCCGCCTTGACTTAATCAAAGACAGCCTAAAAATTATTAAGGATTTTCCCTTATGGGGGATTGGCTTTGGAGCGCTGGGTGAGATTTTCCAGAAATACAGGTCAATTAGAATTCCCGAATCTTTTAGTTTTAGTCATAATGAGCCGGCGCAGCTTATGGCAGAAACAGGAATACCGGGTTTCTTTTTAATTTTTTTATTCCTGTTCTTCTATATTAAAAAAATATTGGCCTTGTTCTTTAGGCGGCACAATGTTCGGGTAATTTATATAACATTAGGCTGCTTAATCGGTTTATTCTCAATAACCCTGCATAGCCTTTTTGATTTCGTTTTCCATGTCCCGGCAAATGCCCTGTTATTTTGTATAATTTTAGCTTTAATATTCAGGGTTATTTATCTGAAGGAGCAGCAAAATTTATTGCCCATCCCTAAATCAGAGATGGAACTGCCTTTTTTCCTGAAGATTTCTTCCGTATTTATTTTATTGATATTTTTAATATTTGCCGCCTCTCTGGTTGGGAGCCGTTTTCAGGCAGAAACAATTTTTGAAAAAGTTAAAGATTATAAATTCTCCGAAGACAGCATGAGAGCAGTCCTTGAATACAATAAAGTCTTAAAGAAAATTGATAAAGCGATAGCTGTTAATCCCAAAAACAGCCTTTACCTGGCTAAAAAAGCCGATATTATTTCAGAGTTTGCTTTGAGGCAAGACTTAAAAGATTATTTGATAAACTTTGAAAATTTTAAAGACAGGGACAGTGCATTGTCTTTGGCAAATGATTATTTTAAAGAAGCAATTAATCTTAACCCAACGAAAGCTGACTTTCACTTAAGGTTAGGCTGGCTGAACAGTATTCTTGAGAATAAAACCCTGGCCAGAAATGAATTCGAGAATGCTATCTTGCTTGACCCGCAAAACACAAAGATAAAGTCTTATGTTAATGATTATTTGAAGGATAGTGAATAAAATGGCGTCAATATCAGAATTTCAGATTAATAACAGGATCCTGGTACGCAATATTCTTATAAACTTTCTAGGCAGTGCTATATACCTATTGGCAGGCTTCATTTTTATGCCGATAGTAATACGCTACCTGGGCACCGAGCGGTTTGGCATATTTTCCCTTAGCTGGGTTATATTAGGATACTTTACTTTTTTTGATTTAGGGCTGGGGAGGGCAACTACAAAATTTATCTCCGCTGCCCTGGGAAAAGGCGAGACAGAAAAGGTGCCGTATTTTCTCTGGAATGCAATTATATTTCAGGCAGTTTTAGGGATAGTGGGCAGCGCTATTTTAATTTATATAACCCCTTTTCTAGTAGAAAGAATACTCAATATTCCATTGCAATATAAGGAAGAAGCCAGATTTATTTTCTCCCTTGTAGCATTTGTTTTGCCGGTAATGCTGATGTCTTTTTCGCTTCGCGGGGCGTTGGAAGCCAAGCAAAGATTTGACTTGGTGAATGCTGTTCACATACCATCCGGAATTTCGTCTTTTATTTTACCGATTCTGGGCGTAGTCCTTGGTTTAGATTTGAAGGGGATTATGTTATTGATGGTAGCTTCAAAAATAGTTACTTTCCTTATTTGGATTTGGCTTTGTTCAGACATACTTATGCTTAGAAAAAACTTTGTTGTAGATAGAGGGGTCTTATGCTCTATGTTTAGCTTTGGGGGATGGTTGACTGTATCTGCATTAATAATTCCTGCATTTTTCTCTTTAGACCGGTTTATCATCGGGATTTTTTACACCATGGCCGCTGTAACTTACTATACCGCCCCTTATGAGGCGGTATCGCGTTTGTGGGCCATCCCCGGGAGTTTGGCTAATAGTTTATTCCCGGCATTTAGCACATTAGACGGTAAAATGGCAAAAGAAGAAATAGATGCCCTTTTTTATCGTTCTATTAAATTGTTTATAATCCTCATAGGGTTGGTGGCAATCCCTCTTTTGGTCTTTGCATCCGGTATAATGAGGGTTTGGCTAGGCCAGGATTTTGCACAAAATAGTACCGTCGTTTTTCAAATCTTATTGTTAAGTTTTATATTTAATTGCCTGTCAAGCGTGCCCTATGTTTTTATACAAGGCCTTGGCAGGCCAGATGTTACGGCTAAGTTTAATTTATTAGAATTTTTTTTATATATACCGCTGCTTTTATTTTTGACGAAAGAACGGGGTATAACAGGTACCGCAATAGCCTATACCGTAAGAGTGGGGCTTGATATGTTTCTTCTTTACTTTGCCTGCTGGAGATTAAAGAAAATTAATGTGTTTAGATTTTCTGAAAGCGGCATGAGCAGGGCATTGTTGATTTTATTGACCTTTGTTTTGGCGGCATATTTTATTAGGACTCTTCCGTATAAAATATATGGTTTATTTATAGTTACAGTCATTTTTTCTCTGCTAAATTGGTTTTATGTTTTGACTAAAATTGAGAGAGAATGGTTTATAAAGAAGCTTCCTTTCCGATATCCCCTCTGAAGGTAAGTATAATTTTGGGAAAGAAAAAATGAAAACCGTATTAATTGCATTTTATAAAGCATTTCCTCCTACTTTTGGCACGGCAACATTAACTTATAATATTGCAAAATATATCGTAGGAGAAAAATATCTTTTGCATTTAAGCGAAGGAAAACAAAGTGGCCCTGCCATTACTGAGAGCGGGGTAAATTTGATAAATATAAGATGCTTTACAGATAATCATTTTCTAAAAATGATTAACTTATTCCTCTTGCTTGCGCTTATTGTTAAAAAAATTGTCCGTTTAAACCCGGATTTTATCATTATCGAAGGCGGCTCCTGGTCTTTCTACAGTTTAATCCTTCTTTGCATGATAAAATCAAAAAGAATAAAGGCCGATATAATCTATCATCCTCATAATGTAGAATATCTGCTTAGGAAAGAAAAGGACAATATAGCCATATCCTGGGTTACGTATTGGGCTGAATCTGGTTTGCTAAGAAAATCAGATATGATTTTCGCCGTGTCGCAGGCTGATGCCGTGAATTTTGCAAGGATTTATGGGATAAAACCAAAGGTATTGCAAAGTGGCGTTGACGTTGAGATCTTTAGCAAGGTAAACGATGTGCAGGTAGAGGGATTGCGGGAAAAATATAAACTATACGGAAAATTGCTTTTGTTTATGGGGATACCCTCTTTTAAGCCAAATAAGGAAGCGATAAATTTTCTCTTAAACCGTATATTCACCGTTATCACCAAGGAATTTCCGGATGTTAGGTTACTCATAATTGGCGGTAAGATAGGCCGCAAGGAGCCATGGCTCATAAATCCAGGCAATATTCCCTTTGATGAGGTTCCTGCGTTGATTAAAGCTTGCGATGTCTGCTTGGCACCTATTTTTAAAGGAGCAGGCGTGAAATTTAAGATTCTCGAATATATGGCTGCCGCTAAACCTGTGATTTCTACTTCTAAAGGCACAGAAGGCATTGTTATGGTCAAGGACGGCGAGAACATAATTATTGCTAATGATGAGAATGCATTCTTGGAGAAAATAGTTTATTTGTTGAAGAATCCTGAAGCCGCAAAAGAAATCGGAGAGAGAGCGCGAATATTAATAGAATCAAATTATTCCTGGCAAAGAATAATGGAATATTTTAATCAGGCCCTGGAAGGGGCGCAATCAAATCGCTTAAGTCATGAACAATAAAATTGTAATTTTAGGAGCAGGCATAACAGGTTTAAGCGCGGGGATAAACTTGGGAGCAGAGATTTTTGAATCTCAGGAGATTCCCGGAGGGCTTTGCGCCTCTTACTGTATGAGCCCGGATGCTAAAAAGCACTATTCTTTTAGCTGCGGCAAGAGTTATAGATTTGAATCGGGAGGAGGCCATTGGATATTCGGGGCAGATAAAATGATTAAAGATTTCATAAATAAATTTTCTATAACAAGGACATACCTGAGGAATTCAGCTGTATATTTGCCGGACTTCAACTTATATGTACCATTTCCTTTGCAAAATAATTTATCTTATTTACCCCCGCCTATAAAGAAAGATATATTGAGAGAAATCCGTAATCCCGGGCACTATAAAGGAATTAAGACATTTGAGGAATGGTTAGAAGCCAGTTTTGGGAATACCTTATGTAAATTATTTTTTTCTCCCTTTCACGACCTTTATACCGCAGGTTTATATAAAAAAATAGCACCTGTTTACCGGTATAAAACCCCTTTTTACAAAAAATTGATAATAGAAGGAGCCGGGAGGAAGACGCCTGCCGCAGGGTACAATGCTTCCTTTATTTATCCTAAAGAAGGGCTTGGTGAATTAGTCAGAAAATTAGCCGGGAAATGCAGGATTAAATTCTTGAAAAAAGCAATAAAAATAGACACCAGCCACAAGCAAGTTTTTTTTGAAGACGGGACTAATGTTAAATATGGAAAGTTAATTTCTACCCTGCCTTTAAATAAAATGATTAATTTAACGCAGTGCCGTATAAAAGAAGAATCATTGCCCTACACTTCTGTTTTAATAGTAAATATCGGGGCAAAAAGAGGCGAAAGGTGTCCCGATTATCATTGGGTGTATTTTCCAAAAAGCAAAGCAGGTTTTTACAGGGTGGGATTTTATAGTAACGTCGATGCTTCATTTTTGCCTTCCTCATCTAGAAAAAAGACAGAGAGGGTCAGTATTTATGTAGAGAAGGCATATTGCGGCGGCAGAAGACATAATATAGATATAAAAAGAATATGTGGTAAAATAGTAGAAGAATTAAAAAGCCTAAGGTTTATAACTGAAGTAGAAGTAATGGATTGCAACTGGGTAGAGGTGGCATATGCCTGGCAATACCCGGATTCAAACATTAAGGAGGAGGTAATAAAGGTTCTAAAAGATAATAAAATTTACCAAATAGGCAGATATGGCAGATGGCGATTCCAGGGAATCGCTGATTCTATAAGAGAGGGGTTGGCAACTTAAGGAATTATGCAGCATTACCTTTCTTTTGTAATTGCAACAAAAGACCGCCTTAATCAGATTCGGCGTTTACTGGGAAGCATCCAGGCGCAGTCTCATCTGCCGTATCAAATTATTATAGTAGATGCAAGCCAAAAACCTTTAGAGGATTTAATAAAAGAATTTCCGGGTTTATCTATTAAGTATTTAAGGTGCGTTACTCCTTCGCCAACAAGGCAGCGCAATATCGGGATAGAAGCAGTAGACCAAAAGACAACTCTTGTAGGATTTATCGACGACGATGCGGTATTGGAAATTGACTCTTTGAAAGCGATGATGGAATTTTGGCGCCAGGCGCCGGAAAATGTCGCCGGGGCGGCTTTTAATATGGTAAATCATCCAAAAGCATCTTTGGTTTTTTTCAAATCAATTCCTTTGGTTAAGGCCTTTGGATTATATGACAGAAGGAAGGGGGTAGTTCCCGCATCAGGCTTTCAAACAATGATAGGTTATGTTACAGAGATAACCTACGCGCAGTGGCTGCCTACAGGGGCGGTGGTGTGGCTGAGGGGTATTTTTGATGAATTCAGGTTTGATGAATGGTTCGATTACAATTATTTAGAGGATGTAGATTTCAGTTACAGGGTGGGCAAGAAATATAAATTAGCCGTAGTAGCAGGCGCGAAATACAGCCATTACCCTGAACATGAAAAGAGAAGCAATGATTATAGATTCGGAAAGAAAGAAATATCGAACCGTATTTACTTTGTGGAAAAAAATCAGGAACTTTCGTTACCAAAATGTTATTTGGTGTTAATTATAAGAATGTTTATAACTTTAATCCTCGCCATGCGACAGGCGCGATTTTATCATTTTCAAAGATTCTGCGGAAATATAGTGGAGATTTTAGGTTACAATTTAAATTTACATAGAAAGAAGCCATAATGAGAAGGTTAAAAGTTCTGATTTCTGCTTATGCATGTAACCCTCTAGCCACAGAGGCCTCTTATCCAGGGGAAGCCATTCTCGGTTGGAATCTGGTAAAACAGATTAGCAAACGCCACGATATATGGGTTTTTACTAGGGTCTATAACCGGGATGCGATAGAAGAGGAAATAAACAAGGGTAATATTTCTAATGCAAATTTTATCTATGTAGATTTTCCAAGGCCATTTTCATTGCTATTGAAAAATTTTATCGGTTTCAGGCTTTATTATCTTTTTTGGCAGATGAAGACTTACTTTGTGGCTAAGCAACTACAGGCAAGATTAAAATTTGACCTTTTCCATCAAATCACCTTTAATAATGACTGGATGCCCAGTTTCATCGGGGCATTCTTAAATCTCCCGTTTATCTGGGGACCTGTCGGAGGAGGCCAAAAAACTCCCCCGTCCCTGTTAATCGAACTAGGGCTTAAAGGCTTTATTGATGAAATTATAAGGGAAAATGGGCAGTCATTCTGGCGACATAATCCGTTAAGAAACCGATGCGTAAAAAGGGCTTCTGCTATATTGGTATGCAATAAGGATACGAGGAGAAAATTATCCTGCCCGGATAAAAAGATACATTTTTTCCCTGTTAACGGGATTTTGCCTGAAGATCTCATTCCGGAAGAAGAGCTTTCATCTCTTGTGGGAGAGACTTTACTGAGGAACGATTTTTCTGTAATTTATGCAGGCAGGCTCGACCCTATTAAGGGCCTGGGGTTGGCTGTTGAGGCATTCGCGCTTTTTATAAAAAAATATCCGGATTCAAGATTTGAGATTATCGGCGAAGGGGCTGAAGAGCTGCGTTTGAGGAAGCTGGCTTATATGCTGGGAGTTGAATCAAAAATCGATTTTATTTCCTGGTTATCAAGAAAAGAGTTATTTGCCAGGATCCGCAGGGCAGACACATTTCTCTTCCCCAGCTTCAGAGACGGGGGAGGGGCTGTTGTAGTAGAGGCAATGGCAAGCGCCAAACCGGTAATATGCCTGGATACCGCAGGCCCTGCTTTTCATATACGAGATGAATGGGGGATTAAAATAGCTCCCAAAAATTCGCTTTATGTTATTCAGGAGATCGAAAAATCATTGGAAAAGCTATATCTGGATAAAGATTTACGGATTAGAATGGGTTGGGCTGGCCGTAAACGCGCTGAAGAATTTTATCTCTGGGATAAGCTCGGAGAGCGGCTGCAAGAGATATATGAAGAGGTACTATGAAATATACGTCATTTCTTTGGATTTTAATCTGGTCCGGATTATATTCTGAGGTTTGTGCAATTGATTCCGATTGTTTCACTACTTCTCTTTACCAGGGGGTACGCGCCTTATTGCCGTTACTAGCCCTTTTTTTATGCATACTTTCTTCGCTTATTTCGGGGTTACGCAGGGTACCGACTTTTAAGACCTCTTTGGAATTACTATTTTATTATTGTCTTATCGGCTTTATTGGGGCTTTCGCTTCAAAGGAATTTTGGACTTCATTTTATTGGTTCAGCCTTTACCTGTCGGTTATTTTTGTTATCTGGTTTGCAATGAATAAAATTAGCCGCATGGATAATATTCGCAGCATTATCAATATAAATTACATTATTTTAACCGTTCTCATGTGTACTTTCTTACCAAGGGCCTTACAATCCGGCATAACGGAATTAAGCGATCTGCCTTTTCTTAGCGGAGAAGTCACGCGTAACGGCGTCGGAAGATACGCTGTGGTCGTAGTTGTTTATTCCTTTGTGCGCTTACTAACCTATAAAAAAATATGGCGCTATTTGTATCTGATTTTTCTTGTTCCCTCCGTGTATATTATTTCACAAACCGAATCTCGTTCCGCGCTTACGGGGCTGGCGATTATCACTGTGATTGTTTTCTGGTTAAGAGGCA
>JAQUAH010000002.1 GCA_028687345.1 Candidatus Omnitrophota bacterium
TGCTTTTGCAACTTTCCTGGAAGAAAGAATGGACGCGGCAAAAATCAGCGCAAGGGATAAAATGATTATGCTACAAAGAATTGCCGAAGGTAGAATTTAGAAGAATCCGGTAAAGCCGTAACAGGAGAAGGTAAAAAAGCCCTTACCAAAGAGGCGACAAGGCGGCTGCAAGATAGGGTTTTATTGAAATTAAGTGCAGGAGGCATATTAGATACATTACGAAGATTTTGCGCAACGAATATGTCCGGTGTTAATGTAACAGGAACCGAGAGGACAAGAGAGGGCATTATAAAAATCTCTCTTTCTAAAGGAGAGCAAGCCTACTGTATTGAATTTGAAACAAGAAGATTGCACGTGGCTTTAAAAAAGAAAGCGAAAGATAATACCGCATCTGGCCAGACAGCCTGTTTCTGGCATTGGGCGGTATTTACTGCGGCGACGGGTATTTTAACGTTATGTTTGTCAGGCAGCTGGCTGGCTGTTCTGCCGTGCATTTATTTTATATTAGGTATATGGATGACAAAATCAATACATGCAACCGGACAAGAGTTCGTTGCCTACACCCGCAAAGGAAAAACCAAAAATATGCTCGGCTACGACCTGCTTGATTCATTTTCTAAGATGATAGTTGATGCGGAAGAGGCCTGGCATAGAATTACCACCGGAATATTCCCCAGGCATAATCCGCTTAACTGCAAATCAAAATGGAAAAATATTATTCTTTTTTGGCTGCTGCAAGTATCGGATGAATTTTTAGCCAAGCTTTTTATTCCTCTAGCCCTTTCATTATATATAAATGGAACGAATAGAACGGTTAGGAAAATAATTGATAATTTATATTTAGAGTACTATCAAAGCTTACCAAATCGAGAAGGTGTGTTTTTCAGAGATCCTGATTCCCTTAGCGATGTAGCTTTCGGTATTAATTACGGAACATATGAAATTACATCTCCTAAAGTTTTTAAGCCTTTAATGGCAATGGCAGGGATAAGAGAAGGAATGCGATTATTTGATTTCGGCTCAGGGGATGGTAATTTCGCCTATAACTTGGCTAACTACGGGGTATGCGTTGATGGAGGAGAAGTAGAGGATTTTCTATTTGATACATACCAGAAGATGAGAGACAGAATTTCAGAATACATCAGGGAGCCAGCCAGGAAAAATTTACCGCCGCAGATTATTAACCACTTAAGAGATATAGTGCAAAGAGTGCGCCTGCAAAGACTGGACATATTTGACGCAGAAATTGATTTCTCACAATACGATGTCGTCTATCTTTATTATCCGGAACCAGGAGGAGATGATCTTAGAAAAGAAGATGTTTTTTTGGAGAGATTGAATACGGTTTTATCTCACCCTCAAAGAGGAATACGCAGCGACGCACTTCTGATTATCTTGCAAAACGGTGATTATCGGCCATTGCCTCTGCGTAACTTTAGATTACTTGATTACAGAAGGATTAAATTAAGCCGTTATGAGGATCGTTATTTATATAAATATCAGAGGTATCATAGTGGTCCTGCTCCTGATTTATCAGCTGATGGCGATAACGGCCTTACTAGAGCAATGGTGAATAAAATTATCGCAGAGCGCTTAAGGCAGCAGCCGGAGCATTTAGTCCTTGATGCGACTTCCGAAGAGGTTGAATTCTTGAAAGCATTTTTTGGCGTGAGGTCAACTTCTAAGAATTGGCGCTCAAAGTTTTATTCAAGGATAACCAGGCCAATGGAAGATTTAGAAATAGAAATACATGTTTTAAAAGATTTACCGCACCGCGGATATTGGCAAATGAATGAATACTTGACTCAATTAAAGATTCTTGTCAGAGAGGGTGAGGATATAGCCAGAGTAGCAGTGCACGAGACTGCTGCTGCCATAACCGCTAACTTCGGGGAGTCTACTCACGGGTGGATAAGGCCGACCTCACATGAAACAAACTTAGAAATAGAAGAAGATTTTCAATGCTGGTCGAGTTGCGCAGGGGTAACTGTTCCGCCATCTGCGGAAGATTCCGAACTTTCGCATCAATTTTCAGATGCAGCCAAAGCAGAAATCTCAGGAAGGAAAAAAGGGAAAACAGACCTTACCGCAGAGAGTTCCAATAATGTAAATTCCCCTACTCTTGTAAAAATAATTGTTGATAAAATATATGCGGCAATAAAATTCATTTTCACTAGATATATAGGTAAATACAGGTTATCAAGAATTTACCGTTGCGCAATCTTGATAATATTCTTAATCCCGATTTTATTTATGAATAACGGATGCGCCGGATCGTCATTTAATCAATCAATAATTCCTCCGCAACCTATTTATATGCAGCGGCAGCCTATATATACGCCTCAACCGATATATACACCGCAGCCCGTCTTTACACCTCAGCGCGGCAATTGGCCAGGGCAATATAATTTTAATATCCGAGCACCGGCTAATTATTGGCAGCAACAGCCTATTATTCAACAACAGCCAATTATTATGCCTAAACCACTACCGCCACCTCCTCCACCGCCAACGAGGAGATAGAAAGGAGAAGATATGGACAAGAAAAGATCTATAGCGCTAACAATAATTAGTAGAATTGAGATGGTTTTCGGTTCGTTAGGAGTATTATTGGGGCTGATACTACTTATAATGGGTTTGTTAAAAAATGAGGCCGAAGGAATTTTGTATGGCATTTGTTGGGGTGGACCAGCTTTAGTAATGCTAATAACAGGAGAACTTACTTTTAGGTTACATCCATTAGGTAGAATATTTCATTTAATCTTATCCTATCTTATTATTCTTTTAGTTATTTTAAATCTTATTCAAGGTTCAATCAAACTAACTACAGTATGGTTAATAATTCTAATTTTATCTATTTTATTAATTGTATTTTTTAACAGTGCTTATATAAAGAAACAATTTGAAAAATAATTTTAATTTTGCCTATCTAATGCAGAAAGGAGGTGAGTGAGATGACAGACAACAGGAGATTTACAAGATGGAACATAGATTTACCCACTACTGTGACTTTAGAAGGCGCACAGGCATGCACTGATTGTAAGGTCAGCAACATCAGTTTTAAAGGCGCTCAAATTTGTGTAGCGATGAAATTAGCAAAAGACACATTCATTAAGTTATGTTTGACTTTGGCAGAGGGGTTCAGTTTAACGGTGGAGGCATGGATAGTGTGGCATAAAACCATAGACGGCCATAACGTCTACGGTTTATATTTTACCCATATATCTGATGCGGATAAGGAAAAAATATATAGATTCTTACGCCGTGATTTTCCGCAGCAGGTAAATCAAAGTTGGTGGCAAGGCATAGAGAAGGGGGGCGAGAATATGAAACAAGAGACCTTGCAAGACAAAAGGGTTTTTGCCCGGTTTGCCAAAAGCTTTCCCGTAAGGTTTTTGGAGGCAAACACCTACACAGAAATAGAGGCAGAGGCGACGGATATCAGCGCCAAAGGAATAGGGGTTGTTTCAGGCAAGGAGTTAATCCCGCCTGTCCCTTTGGAATTATGGCTGGATATCCCTGATAAGGGTGAGCCGTTTTACATCCGCGGAAACGTGGTTTGGTCAAAACCCACAGGGTCAGATAGATACCGCTCAGGGATAAGTTTCGAAAAAGCCGACCTCTTGGGATTGGCACGGGTTTTAAGGGCAAAATGAAAGGGAAATTTTGTCTTGAAATATTTGGAAAGTTGTGTTAGATTTTAGTATTCCCCTAAATTGGTCAAAATAGCCTTTTTAGTCTGCCTATTTGTATAAAAAAGAAGGAGGATTTATGAAGTGGTTTTTGCGCAGCATAGGTTTAGCTTTATTGTCTTTATTTTTTATAAATTTATCAGGTTGTGCGCCTCAAACAAGCGGTAAAACTGCCAATATAACAGTCTGGCACTGGATGACTGACCGCGAGCCGGCATTCCAGGAATTAAGTAAAAGATACGCTGCGAAAACCGGCATGAAGGTAAATTTTGAACTTTATGCTCCTTCTGATGCCTATACGCAAAAGGTGCGCGCTGCAGCGCAGGGCGGAAATCTTCCGGATATTTTTGGCGTGCTGGGCGAAAAGAGAGATTTTTCCTCATTCGTTAAAGCCGGGCATATTCTTGAGCTAACTCCTTATATGGAAGAAGAAGGTAGCGCGTGGAAAAATAAATTCTTCCCTAAGGCGTTGGCAGTAAATGAGTTTATCCCCGAAAATACTTATACGGTAAAACCCGGCATTTACGGTGTGCCCATAGATATAATGACCATTCAAATGCTCTACAATAAGGATTTATTCAAGGAATTAGGGTTTAACCCCCAGAAGCCCCCGGCTACATTCGGGGAATTATTAGATATAGGTAAGAAGATAAAAGAAAAAAATATGCAGGGTTTAGTCTCCGGCTGGGGCGAGGTGTGGATGATTGATTGTTTTGCCAACAATTACGCCTTTAATATCATGGGCCAGGATAAAGTATTGGCAACTATAAAAGGGGAAGTCCCCTATACGGACCCGGATTGGGTAAAGGTATTTACGCTTTTTAAAGAATTGCAGGATTCAGGGTTTCTGGCCAATGGTTTGGTGACCATGGTGAATAAAACAGCGGAACAGCTCTTTGCCAACGATAAAGCTGTGTTCGCCTTTAACGGCTCCTGGTGCGTTAATGTTTATAAAGGAATGAACCCAAAATTAAATTATTGGGCAATCTTGCCTCCTCAGGTTTCGGATAAATTCCCTATGTCTATCTGGGGAGGGGCAGGTTCTTCTTTTATGGTGAATGCCCGCTCCAAAAATAAAGAAGAAGCGGTAAAATTCTTAAAATGGCTTACAGACGCTGACCAGCAGGCTTTCCTTTCTGAAGCTACGCAGAATCTGCCTGCGAATAAAGACAGCGTGGGTAAAATACCCCATATTTTAGCGCAGTTTGCCAAGGGAATGGATTTTGCCACGCACCCGAGTATCTGGGGAATTTCTGAATTTTCACCAGTCATCGAGGCATTTGATAAGGGGATACAGTCGATTATAATCGGCGAGAAGACACCGGAACAGGTGGCGCAGGAAGTGCAAAAAATAAAGGAAAGAGAACTCGCCAAGAAAAGATAATGCGGCTTAAATCTAGTCTAGAAAATTACATATTCGTCCTTCCCGCAGTGCTGATTTTCGTCATTTTTTATGTCATACCTTTTATCCGGGTATTTCAGCTGGGGCTTTATGAGTGGGATGGCATACTTCCTACCAAGATCTTTGTAGGATTAGATAATTTCAAAGAAATTTTGACGGATAAAATCTGGTGGCAGTCAATGTGGCAGGCAGGGTATATTACCCTGATAGCGCTAACCCTGCAAAATGCCGTGGCCTTTCTTTTGGCCTGGGCCTGCGACAGGGAAATCAGATTAAAAAATTTTTACAGGGTTATATTCTTTATACCCCCGGTCCTTTCCGAAGTGGTTGTAGGTTTAGTCTGGCAGTGGATTTTAGACGGCAATTATGGCTTATTGAACCACTGGCTGATACATTTGGGCCTTCCGAATCTTGCGCGCAACTGGCTTTCAGACCCCAATACGGCCTTAACTACGGTAGCAATTGTCCATTCATGGAAGGGTTTTGGCTGGGGATTCCTGATCTTTTTAGCCGGATTGCAGACTATACCGCGGGAACTTTATGAAGCATCGCGCGTTGACGGAGCAAATGCGTGGCATGCCTTTAAAAATGTTACCATCCCTTTGATGATACCTGTGGCAGTTTTGGTGGCGATACTTACAATTTTAGGGACTATGCAGGCTTTTGTCTTGATTATCGCCATGACCGGAGGCGGGCCTGCGTATCATACCCAGGTGCCGGTTTTAAGAATACTGGCGTCAATGCGAGGTTCATCCAGATTTGGTTATGCCTGCGCCCAGGGGATAAGTTTTGGAGTAATCTTGATGGCGATTTCATTTATCCAATACCGATTTTCAAAGCACGCCAGGCAAACATAGAACCGTCACTATGAAACTATGAAAACGACTCTTTATTATAAGACAAAAAAAATAGGCATAAACATATTGATACATCTTTTTTTGCTCAGTGTCGCGATTACCTGCATCTTCCCTTTAGTATGGATGGTTTCTTCAAGCCTTAAAACCCAGGAGACCATATTCAGGGATACATCCCTGATACCGAAAAGTTTTCATTTTGAAAATTATTATCTGGCCTGGATGGAAGGCGGCTTCGGGAGAAATTTCCTAAACAGCATATTTTATACAACCTCTGTAGTCATCGGCATCATTATTGTATCTTCGCTTGCTGCCTATGCCTTCTCGCGCCTGCGTTTTCCGGGTAGCAACTTACTCTTTTTTATGTTTATGGCTGCAATGATGATACCCATACCGGGAAGTTTCGTGCCGCTTTATGTGCTCTTAAATAAATTACACCTGCGTAATACCGCCCTGGGGTATATCCTCTGCATGATAAATGTAGGGCTTTCTACCAGCATATTTTTGTTGAAGACATTTTTTGATAAAATGCCCAAGGAATTGGAAGATGCAGCGCGCATAGACGGCTGTTCTAAATTAGGAATCTGGTGGCATGTGGCCTTGCCTTTGGCAAAGCCTGTTCTGGCTGTGGTAGTAATTTTTAATGCCCTGAATGTCTGGAATGAATACGTCTTAGCCCTGATTATTTTTGATAGCAAGCCCCTGATGCCTTTACAGGTAGCCCTGACCACGTTTCAGGGAGAATTTATTACGCGTTACCCGCTTTTAATGGCAGGGCTGACTATCACTGCCTTACCTATAATATTAGTGTACCTGTTGATGCAGAAGTATATTGTCAAGGGCGTAACACAAGGAGCTGTTGTAGGATGAAAGCCATTATTAGGTTATTACGTTATTACGTTTTAGCGTTGATTATAACTAGCCCTACCTACTACCTACTACCTACTACCTACTCTGAGGACAAACCTTCTTCTAGCGAGTTAATAATAAAGTCCTGGGAAGTGCACGGCAAGAGGGATATTGAGGCCACCTTTAAATATACGCAGGAGTGCATTGATTTATATAAAGATGAAGCAGACAGGCAGGAGGCATCTTTAAGGGTACTGCCAAAAGGAAGAAGCGAAATTGAAGCAGTGCAGGTTTTAAATGATGTGGCTACTGCCCATTTTATTCAAGCTGAAAGCTACATGCGCCAGGAAAAGAAAGAGGAAGCAAAGAAAATCTTCAAAATGATTGTTGAAAAATACCCCTATGCCCAGGCCTGGGACCCGCGCGGCTGGTACTGGGTTATTGCTAAAGCTGCTCAAGAAAGCATAGATAAATTAGAAGGCCGTACCGCTACAGCGCCTGTTAAACCTCCTCCCGAAGTCAGCCAGTTAGCCACCAAAGTAGTTTTATACGACCCCGGCAAAGAGGATTTTGTAGATTATGAGAAATACGGAGTATTTGAAAACACAGGGACCAAGGATTATAAATATACGGTCAAGGACCAGGAGGGATTAATCGCTGCAGTGGGCGAAGGCATATATCCCAATACCGGCTCAGTCAGGTGGGACCCGGAGTTTAAAAAGGCACAGCAGGAAAAAAGGCTGACGGTTAAGAATCTTGAACCAGAACAGAAGCGGCTTGAACATTGGTATTTTGTGCATTCCCCTGATTTAGAGGCGGCATTTTTAAAATGGGCTACTGCCCCTGAGCCGCAGGGAGTAAGGCTTTTCTACACCGCGCTTATTTTAGAAAAATCCGGGCTCATAAAACATGCGCTAAAGTGTTATTATGCGATTGTGGTGCATTTCCCCGGCAGTTACGGAAAGACATACTGGGATACGCCCTGGTACGTGGGCCAGGCAGCCATCGCGAAAATAAATTTTCTTTTGAGAAAAAATCCGCAAATAGGGTATAAACTCCAGGATGCGGATATAAAGATAATTAATGGTTATGACAACGATCTATCCAACGATATAGTTATTACCAACCCCGGCAGGTTTGTAAAGGTAGGTATCTTAGAGAAATTAAAACCCAAGCCAAATACAGATTTGTTGAGTATTAAGAAAAGATCGGGCAAAGGAAGGGTGAGGGTTATCCAGTACGAAACCGGGGATTGGCAGTTAATGGTGGACAATAAACCTTATATCATAAAAGGGATTACTTACGCGCCTACTAAGGTGGGAGAATCTCCCGATGATGGGACAATGACTAACTGGATGTATGATGATTTTAATCAGAACGGCAAAATTGACGGCCCATATGAGGCCTTTGTGGATAAAAATAAAAACAATCTTCAGGATTCCAATGAGCCGGCAGTAGGCGACTTCAAATTAATGAAAGATATGGGCATAAACACCATAAGGGTATATCATCAGCCATTTGAGGTTAGTAAAGAGCTTCTTAGGGATCTGTATGAGACTTACGGCATAAGAGTAATTATGGGAGATTTTCTCGGCAAATATGCGCTTGGCTCAGGCGCCCCATGGAATCCAGGCACAGATTATAATAATGAAGAACACAAGAAGAATATGCTGGATTCAGTAACTAAAATGGTAGAAGAATTTAAGGACGAGCCATATATATTGTTCTGGCTGTTGGGAAATGAAAATGTTTACGGCGTAGCCTGTAATGCAGACAAAGACCCGGATACATTCTTTAAGTTTGCCAATGAGGTAGCCAAGCAGATTAAATTATTAGACCCACAGCATCCGGTTGCTATATGCAGCGGAGATATATTATACTTGGATAAATTCGGTAAAGACGCTCCTGACATAGATATTTTTGGCACCAATGCCTATCGCGGAGATTATGGCTTTGGTTTCTTGTGGCGGCAGGTAAAAAACGAAGCAGACAGGCCTGTGTTTATTACCGAGTTTGGGTGCCCGGCCTTCGCAGAAGGCAAATCCGACGAAGAGACAGAGGCCCTTCAGGCAGAATACCTGCAGAATTCATGGGAAGATATTGAGAATAACATGGCTTTCAATACCGGCGCGGGCAATTCATTAGGCGGGGTTGTATTTGAATGGCTGGATGAATGGTGGAAGGCATATGAGCCCGGCAAACACGATACAAAAGGATTGTGGATCGGGCCGTTTCCCGACGGGTTTATGCATGAAGAGTGGCTTGGTACCTGCGGCCAGGGAGACGGGAAACTGAGCCCGTTCTTAAGGCAGTTGCGCAAATCTTATTATATGTATAAGGAGATTTGGAAATAAATGAAGGCCCTTGACATTTTCTGAAGTAGAAATATTCAGGGATTTCAAGGATCCAATTCGCCCAACTAACTTACGTTGTGTAAATTATGGGCTCATTGGAGGTAGAAAGGAGGGAGCACAACCGTTAGTAATAAAATATAGTTTTTCAATTAAATTAACAGCCCCTGCCTGGCGGCAGGGATAGCAATTGATAGCAACCATTTTTGAAAGGGAGGTGCGTGAAGAAATGAAAAAGATATTAGCAGTTATGGCAGTTGTATTTTTGGCGATGCCGCTTTGTGGCTGGGCCCAAGAAGAAAAAGTGCCACCTAAGGAATTTGTGGTTTATGTGGATAAGAACAGCCGCGCAAATCATTATATTCCTTCAGGCTGGATGGGTGATTACGGGGATATCAAGATGAACGACCAGTTTATGGAGAATCCTCAAGACGGCATAACCAGCATTGAGTTTAAGTATAGCGGTAAGAAATCTCAAGGCCAGGGTTGGGCAGGTGTCTACTGGCAGAATCCGGCTAACAACTGGGGCAGCAAAAAGGGCGGTTTTGACCTTACAGGAATGACAAAGCTCACCTTTTGGGCGCGCGGCGCCAAGGGAGGAGAGGTAATTCAGAAATTTGTCGTCGGCGGTATCAAAGGGACTTATCCGGATACAGCAGAAGTTGAGATGGGGCCGGTTGAGCTTACCGATACCTGGAAACAATACACCATTAATCTTGCAGGCCGCGACCTTTCCTATATTAACGGCGGTTTCTGCTGGGTGACTACTGCTGATTTAAACCCGGAAGGATGCACATTCTATATTGATAATATAAAACTTGAATCAGACCCGACCTTGAAGCCAGAGGCTAAAAAGCAGGAGAGTATGCCGTTTTACGTCTATGCTGACCGTTCTACGGTAGGCAACCACTTTATCCCTTCAGGCTGGATGGGTGATTACGGGGATATAAAATATGACGGCGCATCAAAAGAAGACCCTTACTTAGGCGATTCATGCGTAAAGATAATCTACAACAGTAAGGCTACACAGGGTGCACGCTGGGCAGGCATCTATTGGCAGAATCCGGCTAACAACTGGGGAAATGTAGATGCGGGTTTTGACCTCTCTAAGGCTACAAAGCTTTCTTTCTGGGCTCGCGGTGAAAAAGGCGGGGAGCGCATTGAGGAGTTTAAGGTCGGCGGGATTATGGGTGAATATTCTGACTCAGATAGCGCCAGCATCGGCCCGGTCATATTAAACAAAGAATGGACACAATACACCATTGACTTAAAAGGCAAGGATCTTTCTTACATCATCGGTGGTTTTTGCTGGGCAACGAATATTGATAACAATCCTGAAGGTGCTACGTTCTATCTGGATGAAATTAAGTACGAATAAAAGAAATACAATTGAACACCAGGGCACCTGTCACCGGGACACCGGGTTTAAACCGGTGCACTGGTGCACCGGTGCACTGGTGTTTTTATTTTTTCTTTCATTTTTGCTAGGTGCCTCTTCACAATCTGCAAGCAAAGTTTCCGTTAGAAAACTTAAAAATGGCCACTTCCAATTACTGGTTAACCGCAAGCCTTACATCATAAAAGGCGTCTGTTACAACCCCATCCCCATCGGGAAAAATCACGAATCTGACTGGTGGTCTGACCCGAATAAACCCTGGATTGTAGACGGGAAATTGATGAAGGAAATGGGGATTAATACTATCAGGATTTATCAGCCTGGCGATAATCCGGAAGAAGTCAAAAAGGTAATCAGGGATTTATATGAGCTTTACGGGATACGCACGATTTTGGGGAACTGGCTCGGGTTTTGGGAATACCCCTGTCCTTTTTACGGCGATAAGGATTTTCAGGAGAGGGTAAAAAATGAAGTTACCCGGATGGTAGAATTATATAAGGATGAACCGGGGGTACTTTTATGGATTCTAGGCAATGAAAATAATTACTCCTGCCTTGGCCGCGTTAATCCCTGGTCAAATGACGAGATAGATAAGGAGCCTGACCCGCAGAAGAAAAACTCCATCCGTGCCAGGATTTATTATTCTTTTGTAAATGATATCGCCGGCAAAATACATGAAATAGACCCGAATCACCCTGTGGCGCTGGGTAACGGAGAGTTGCTGGGGTTGGAATCGGCAAACCAATACTGCCCTGACATTGATTTAGTCGCCTGTATTATTTACAGGGGCAGGACCTTCGGCAACCTTTTTAATTCCTTAAAAGCTACTTTTGACCGGCCGGTTGTGATTGCCGAATTCGGCGCAGATGTATATGATGCTTATTTAAAAAAAGAAGACCAGAATATGCAGGCATTTTTCCTGGAGTCGCAGTGGCGCCAGATTTATAGCAACATAGCTAATGCCCCGCAGGGCGCAGGCAATTGTTTAGGCGGGACAATTTTTGAGTGGAGCGATGAATGGTGGAAGCACGACGAAAATAACCCTGACAGCTGGAAGGTGCATGATACTGAATCAAACTGGTCAAATGGCAGTTATTATTTTGATATCAAGGCAGAAGGCAACAAAAATATGAATGAGGAATGGTTTGGTATTGTGGCCTTATCAGAAGAGCTTGAAGACGGGTTGAATAAACGCATCCCGCGCAAGGCCTATTATGTAATCAGGGAATTCTGGAAGAACCCCACTATAAAAAAGCCAAAAGTTAAAGGTAAAAAATGAAAATCCAAAAAAAATTTTGTATCTTAATTTGTTGTTGTGCGTTGTGCGCCATGCGTTATGTAGTGCCCTGTTTTGCTCAAGGTAATGACAAATTAGTTCTCTTGAGCAAACAAATCATAGAGGCAAAGACCGATGAGGAGCTATACGGTTATTTTGAAGAATTGAGCAATATATATTTTGAAGGCAATAAATATACTGAGTTTATAGATTTCTTGAAATCATTGGCCGAAAAAAAGAAAAAGATAGAGCCATTCATAAATTATTATGTGGGTCTCACCCGCTACAGGCAGCTCAAATACCTTGAAGAAAAACAAATCTGGGATGAATATTTTAGCCAGGGTAATACCTATAGGGATGAAATTGCTGCGGCAATGCAAAAGGTTGTTGATACGGCGCAAGTATCTGAGCCGCTTCGCCTTTATGCCCGGCTTATCTTGTGGCAATTCCACAAAGACCAGCAGGATGTCTTTGTTGACCAGGCACTCACGGATTTAATGGATTCCGCTTTTGAATATGCAAAGACGGCGCATGATACAAAACCCATAAAAATAGTTGCCGACAGGCTTTCTTCTTACGGAGAAAAAGGAAAATCTAAAGAATTGTACAGGATTTATGCGGATAAGACAATCAGTTCCGAAATAAAAGATGATGAACTCAAAGAAATTGCCTTTGGTTTTTATAAGGAAGGGAATTTAGATCTGGCCGAGACTTTTTACGACGTTTATGTTGAACGGATTATGAAGACCGACTATAGAAGCCTCACTCCACCAAAAATAATACCCTTGCTTATAGATATCGCCAAGCAATTTTCTTATAAAGACCGCCAACCGAATGACCCCCTATATGCAGAAAAAATATTTGAAAAGATTGAAGGGTTAGCCGGGGAAAAGGGATTTGACCAGGATTTAATCTATTTGCGGGCGCTTAACTTAGAGAAAGCAAAAGAATACATTAAGGCAAAGGATTTATATCTTAAGCTTATTGATTCTAAGGCGCCTTATCTTGATAAAATAACTTATAAAATAGGCATTATCTATACCTATATCTTAGGAGATATAAAACAGGGAAAGGATTATTTCGGGAAGTTGGCGCAAAAACAAAGCCCTATTGGCCGGGCAAGCCTATATCAGCTAGGCCTTTTAGCGCAATGGCAAAATGACCCTGATAAGGCAAAGGAATATTACAATAAGCTTACAGAAAATGCAGGTGAGCCTGCCGCATCCCCTGAAACAATAAATCTCGCCAATGAGAGGCTAAGAGAAATAGAAGATGGCGAACCTCTGGAATACAGCCTCAGGACATTTCTCGATGCGGCCTTAAAAGAAAGAAACTTAAGCTTGCAGGAGAAGGGCATAAGCTTAAACTGCCATCCTTACGAGGCAAAGAAAAATGAAGAAGTAAATATCGCTTCAACTTCTTATACTTCAAGTAGCGGTTGCCTGCAGGTGGAAATACAATATCTTTGGTCCGGACAGCTCGGCAAAACTAAGCCCTCTGCCGACACGCCTTCCTTCAGTACCTCTTATTCCGAGGCAGGAACTAAAGAAATAAATTTGGTTGTAGTTTCGCCTAGCGGCATAACTGGTGCGAATTTTGACTTACTTGATATAGATTAACCCTTGCCTGCCCATAAGTTTCCCTTACTTATTAAAAATACTTGACTTATATTTTCTTTAGTAGTATAAATAATATAAATAATAAATTCTTTTATAAAGACTAATCCCACAGAAGTTAACGCCATAAAGCGCTAACAATTCAATGTACCCGCTAGATTTCCAGAGAGAAGAACTCACAGAAAAAGAAAAACGCAATATTGATATATTAGAGATATTAAGGAGGCGCGGCCCCATTAGCCGTCCGGATATTTCCAAAGAAATGGGCATAAATGTGGTTACCATTTCTAATTACATCGATGAGTTTATAAAACACAACCTGGTGTATGAAAGGGAACTGGATATTTCCGAAGGCGGCAGAAGGCCTTTGCTCCTGGATTTAAACCCGCAGGCCAGTTTCGTCATCGGCGTCGGTTTAAACCTGATGAACATGGTCGGCCTTTTGATAGATTTAAAAGGCAATATTGTTACCAAAACCCAGATCGCGCGGCCAAAGGCATCAGTCAAAGAAATTGCCGAGTGCTTACTGGAAATTGTACGCGAGATACTCAGGCGTTCAAAAGAATATGCGTCTAATATCAGGGGCATAGGCGTAGGGATAGCAGGGCTGGTCAATAAAAGAAATGGCTCAATACACTGGCCCCAGAAGATGGACCACTATTATACTTATGCGTCGGTGGACTTGCCGCTTAGAGAGCTCATGGAAAAGGAATTTAATCTGCCTACGTTAATTGAAAACGATGCTACCAGCGCATGTTTTGGCGAGCATTGGCTTGACCTGGAGCATGGGTTTAAGAATGCCCTCTATATGTTTTCCGGTGTAGGTTGCGGGATAATGGTTAACGGAGAGGTTTATCGAGGGGCTCAAGGGTATGCCGGAGAGGTTTCCATTTATAATTATAAGGAGCAGGACCTTTTTAATTGTGCCGCGGGTAAAAGTTGTTTCTTGAAGCGCTGGGAAATGGATTTGGGGATAGTAGATGATTTAAAGACAATGTTAGCCGATGATAAAGAAAGGGGAGCGAGGTTTTTTAAGCTTACCTCTAGCACAATAGATAATGTGGATTTAAAGAGCGTCTTTATCGCAGCAAGGGCAAAGGATGAACTGGCGCTTTCGTGTCTGGCCATAGCTGCAAAGAGATTAGGGATAAAAATTGCATATCTGGTAAACTTATTTAATCCGCAGGCTGTGATAATCGGCGGAGGATTTGAAGAGGCGGGGGAGGATTTCTTAAACAAGGTTAACTCTACGGTTAGGGACTGGGCTTTTAGAGAAGCTACCGATGATTTGAAAATTGCCTATTCTCAATTGAGAGAAAACGCAGTGGCATTGGGCGCTGCAAGCCTGGTAATGCAGAAGGTATTCGCCCAATTATGGTAAGTGGCTACTGCTCCGTAAGTTATCTGTTTATTTAAGGAGGGATAGGATAATGGAACAAAAGACAAAATTTATTCTCTATGGTCTTATCGGAGTAACAATAATCTGTTTTTTTCTTTTTGTCTCGACCTTAGGTGCAAAGCAAAAGTTAAAACAGCAGCTGGATGATTTGAATAAAGAAAACACAAGCCTTAATGCCCAGGTGAATAAGTTGGGGGATGAGTTACGCAAAAGACAGGGAGAAAGCGAGACACTGCGCAGGGAGGTAACTAATCTGTCCCAGGAAAAGCAGAGCCTGGAGGGTAAATATAATTTAGTGCTCAGGCAAAAAGAAGAATTGGATAAGAAATTAAAGGAAAAACAACAAGAGGTGCAAAGGGAAGCAGCGCCGGACGCGCCTCCACTGCCGCAGTCAGCAGAGAGTTATTGGGCAGGGATTTTAAAGGCAAAGACCGACATAGAGATACAATTGAACAGTATTCGCAATGAGCTAAAATCGGCCCAGATTAATAACGAACAGTTACAAAGAGAAAAAAGCACCCTTGAGCTAGATATAAACAACCTTACCCGCGAGAGGGAAGATTTAAAACGCCAGTTAGAATATAACCAAAAAATTATGGATAGCATAGCCCAGGAATTGGTAAGGGAAAGAAATGATAAGATCCAGATTCAGGAGAGTTTCAAGGCCATAAAAAATGAAAATACAACCCTAAGCAGGCAATTAAAAAGCCTGAATAACCGTAAGATTAACCTGGAGAGAAATCTGCAGGAGCTTTCGGAAGAAAAGGGGAACGTTGAGCGCAGGTTTACCGAAATGGAAACAATGCTGACGGATAAGCTCTCCCAAATAAATGACCTCAAAGACCAATTAGACGCTATACGTAGCGGTCAACAGAAACCGGGTGCTGATAAAGAAAAAGAATCTGTGCAGCTTTCCCCCATAGTCGTGCGGCCGAGGCAGGAAGCATCTATCAGCCAACAGGGCGTAGCTGATTCTACAGCCAAGGTACTGGCCATAAACAGGGAAAATAATTTCGTGATTATAGACGCGGGAGAAGAATCAGGATTAAAGGCAGGCGATACCTTCCAGGTGTATAGCGGCAATGAGCGCATTGCCAGTATTGAGGTGATAAAGATCAGTAAGAGCGTTGCCGCCTGCGATATCAAAAGAGAAATCTCTCCGGTTAAAATCGGGGATACGGTTAGATAACTAATACTTAGTTTTCATTATATATAATGGCACGCAGTAAAAAAAGTCCTTCCAGAAGTGTTTCTATAGAAGATGTTGCACGTCTCGCCGGTGTATCCATTAGCACGGTCTCGCGCGTAATCAACAAATCCCCCTCGGTCAAAGAAAGAAACCGCATTAAAATCCTGGATGCGATAAAAGAGCTTAAATTCCAGCCCTCAGTGGTTGCCCAGAGGCTGGCCAGCGGCAAAAGCAATGTCGTAGCACTTGTTATACCGCGTTATGAAGGCGTGTTTTATTCTTTTTATGCCCTGGAATTAATCCGCGGGATAGGTACGCTATGCGCAGCACTGAAGCTCGATTTACTGCTGCACCTTACCGATAGCCGTACCCTTCTTAATTTAAAGGGAGTGGGAGGAATAATTTTTGCGGACATTATCGGTAATCGCCAGCAACTTGAAGATGCGTTTAATTTGGGCATCCCCTGTGTCGTAATCAATAACTGCATTGAGGACCTGGCGGTCAGTTGTATCGGCATTGATAATAAAAGCGGGGCGGAAAATGCGGTCAATTATTTAATAAGCTTGGGGCATAAAAAAATAGCCCATATCAGCGGCGATTTAGTAACTCAGGCAGCAGCAATGCGCCTGGAGGGTTATAAGCGTGCGTTGAAAAAAAACGGACTTACTTTAAAAGAGGAATATATATTTAAAACAGATTACTCGCGCGGCCAGGCAAGGAGCGCAGCAGAAGATTTGCTCAAAATGCCTGATGCTCCCAGCGCAGTATTTGTTGCCTCTGATTCTATGGCCCTTGAAGTGATGGCAGTAGCAAGAGAATTGGGTAAAGATATACCGCGGGATCTGTCTATCGTGGGTTTTGACGATAATCCCTCCGGGCTTTATGGGCCCGTAGCCTTGACTACAGTCAGGCAGCCGTTAATTAAAATGGCAGAAGAGGGCGTCAGGGAATTGGGCCGGATTATGGACTCAAAGAACGCTCCTGTTAAGATAAAGAAGACTCTCTTGGCTACAGAATTGGTTATCAGAGACTCTTGCAAGGAGCTTTAATTTTACCGCCAGTAGCAATTTAGTTATAATACAACTTATAGGATATTGCTGAACAAACCATACTATATATTGTATTTTATATTTGACAAGCAACAAGGTGAGTGGTATAATTTAAGTGAGGCCAAAACTTATGGAGCGAAAGCGAACATAAGTTTTCTGGCCAAACTTACCCTTGACATTTTTGGGAGTTAGTAAGGATGAAAAATGTCAAGGGTCAATTCGCCCCGTTTCTTGCATTCTGCAAGAATGCGGCGGGGCTCATTGAGGGGGTGATATATGATGTTGAATTTATCAGAGAATGCCTTAAAAGTTTTAGAGCGCAGGTATTTAAAAAAGGATGAGCAGGGGAAATTAATTGAGACGCCGCAAGAGATGTTTCATAGGGTAGCCAAAGCAATTGCCAATGCGGATAAGCTTTATGGCAAAAGCGAGCAAGAGGTATTAAAGTTACAAGAGGCCTTTTATAACATTATGACTAATCTGGAATTTATGCCCAATTCGCCTGCCTTAATGAACGCAGGAAAAGATTTAGGGCAACTCAGCGCCTGTTTCGTTCTGCCAATTGAAGATTCAATGGATTCTATATTTGAAAGCCTTAAGGCAACTGCTATGATACATAAATCCGGAGGGGGCACGGGATTTTCCTTCTCGCGACTGAGGCCAAAAAATTCAGTGGTGAGGACTACCGGCGGAATTGCCTCGGGGCCGGTTTCTTTTATGAAGGTTTATGATGCGGCGACAGAGGCAGTAAAGCAGGGCGGTTCCCGTCGCGGAGCAAATATGGGCATCCTAAGGATAGACCACCCTGATATATTAGAATTTATTACTGCTAAAGAAAACAATAAACAGATTACCAATTTCAATATCTCGGTGGCCATCACCGATGATTTTATGAAAAAATTAGAACTAGGCCAGGAATATGAATTAATCGACCCCCATACCCACACAGTAGTCAAACGGCTTCATACAAAAGAAGTATTCGATTTGATTATAAAACAAGCGCACAAAAACGGAGAGCCGGGAGTTGTCTTTATTGACCGGATGAATGAATTTAATCCCACGCCAAAACTGGGTAAGTATGAGTCGACAAATCCCTGCGGAGAACAGGTACTCCTTCCTTATGAAAGCTGCGACCTGGGCTCAATAAATTTAAGCCTGATGTACAGGAAAATCAACAACTATTATGAAATTGATTGGGATAAATTAAAAGAGGTAACACAACTGGGCGTACATTTTTTAGACAATCTGATAGACGTCAACAAATTCCCCATCTCGCAGATAGAAAAGGCGACGAAATTAACGCGTAAGATTGGCCTGGGAGTAATGGGTTGGGCAAGCCTCTTGATCCGTTTAAGGATACCTTAAAACAGCGAGGAGGCAGTTGCCCTAGCTGAAAAGGTTATGTCTTTCATCTTAAATGAGGCCACCAAGAAATCATTGCAGTTGGCAAAGGAAAAAGGCGTATTCCCAGCCTTTAAAGGCAGTATTTATGATAAAAAAGAAGGCGTAATGAAGATACGTAATGCCACCCTTACTACCATTGCTCCTACCGGCACTATTAGCATAATTGCCGGGCCTTGCTCTTCGGGCATTGAGCCTTTATTTGCCATCTCTTATTATCGTAACGTCATGGATAATGACAAACTAGTGGAAGTAGATCCTCTCTTTGAAGAGCTTGCCAAAGATAGAAGATTCTATAGCCGGGAATTGATGGAGAAAATCGCCGAGAAACCTTCTATTCAGGATATTGAAGGCATCCCGGATGATATAAAGAGGATATTTGTCACTGCTCATGATATTTCTCCCGAATGGCATGTGCGCATGCAGGCGGCATTTCAGAGATATGTGCATAACGCTACCTCTAAAACTATAAACTTTCCCCATGAAGCAACCCTGGATGATGTAAGAAAAGCGTATATGCTGGCTTATGAATTAGGGTGCAAAGGCATCACCATCTATCGTGACAGGAGCCGCGAAGAGCAGGTGCTTAATACCGGTCAAGCTCCAAAGACAATGCAGGAACAAAAAGTTACAGGAGAAAAAAGAGAAATCGCACCGCGGCCCAGGCCGGAAGTAATTATCGGCACGACTACAAAAGTTTCTACCGGCTGTGGGAATCTTTACGTTACCATAAATGTAGACGAAGCAGACAGGCCTTTTGAGCTTTTTACCCAGATGGGTAAGGCAGGAGGTTGCGCTGCCTCACAGCTTGAGGCAATCGGAAGGTTAGTATCTCTGGGATTCCGCTCAGGGATTGAAGTTAAATCTATTATCGAGCAGTTACGCAACATACGCTGCCCCAGCCCTTCTTGGGAGAAAGGCCAGCGGATATTTTCTTGCGCTGACGCTATTGCCCGCGTAATCGAAAAAAGATTAATCAACAAACAAACAAAGGCATCTGTAGAGGCTACGGTAGTGGCGATGAAGCACTCGCATGAAGAAGAGCATATCGCTTCAGACGTTGAACTCGGACATCATGCCGACATAGTCGGAGTTTGCCCTGATTGCGGAGGGGCACTACGCCACGAAGAAGGTTGTATTAAGTGCCATGCCTGCGGTTTTTCTAAGTGCTGATGAAAAAAATACTCTATATTGTTCTTGATGGCCTTGGTGACCTGCCCATTCCTGAATTAAACAACAAAACCCCTCTTGAGGCGGCACTTACGCCCAATCTTGACCGCCTGGCCCAGAAAGGTAAAACCGGTTTAGTCTACCCTGTAGCACGCGGTATAGCGCCTGAGTCAGATATTGCGGTGATTAGCCTTTTAGGTTACGACGCGCATAAGTATTATACCGGCAGGGGTCCCCTTGAATCTTTTGCCGAGGGCTTAAGAGTGAATGACGGGGATGTAGCGCTGCGTGTTAATTTTGCCACTGTGTTAGATGACGCAAAGACGATTAAAGACCGCCGCGTGGGAAGGAATTTAAGCACGCAAGAGGCTGACGCCTTAGCTAAAGAAATAAACTCCAAAGTCACTTTATCAAGCGCAACTTTTGAGTTTAAAAATACAATAGGGCACAGGGGGGTGCTGGTAATCAGGGGCATGCATAATAAATTATCCGGTTGGATTACCAATACAGACCCAGCTTATGATAGAGAAGGGGTTTTTGGGGTAGCCAAAGAGAAATTCGAAAATTTCGTCGCGGTATCCACTCCCATGCCGGGTTATGAAGAAAAAATTGAAGCAAAAGATGCTGCTGTAAGCCTAAATGAATTTACACAAAAGTCGCACAAAGTTTTAACTGATTCAGCAGTGAATAAAAAAAGAATTTCTGAAGGAAAACTTGCCGCAAATATCATCCTCTCGCGTGATGCCGGAGACCATCTTCCTGAATTTCCCCAAATTAATTCCCTTTATAACCTAAAATTTGGCTCATTTGTCGAGATGCCGGTTGAGCGCGGGATTGCCCTTTTAACTGGTATGGATATTATTGCTGTGCCTTCATCTTCCGGCCACCTGGACGTGGATTATCCGGTTTGGGCTAAGATTGCCCTGGATTCAATTGATAAATATGACGGTATTTACGTGCACATCAAAGGCCCTGATGAGCCGGCGCATGATGGGAATTTTGCGAAAAAGAAAGATATTATCGAGGCAATAGATAAATTCTTTTTCACTAATCTCCTGCTTAAACTGGATATGGCTAATACTGTTATTGCGGTGACTGCAGACCATTCCACGGTATGCTCCATGAAAGCCCACTCCAGCGACCCTGTGCCTTTATTAATTTCAGGCGGGGATACCTTGCCTGACGGCTCGCTAAGTTTTTCAGAAAAAGCAGCCTCGCTTGGCTCGATAGGCGAAATTAAAGGCCAAGATATTATGCCCCTTCTCGTAAAATCCTCCCAGCAATAGGGACGGTTCTCGATTTGTTCGTGGGACGGTTCTGAAATCAATCGTAAGAGTGTCCCTTACTCCTACATCAAATTATTGGATCATCTAAAATATTTTTACCTTGATTTAGGCAGCGATTGTAACTGGTCCAAGAATACTTCGTAATGTTATCTACTAAATCAGCTCTGATCGGATTTAGTTCAATATAGTTTATACAATCCAAAAGATATGCATCCCTATGGATAACTTTGCTCAAGAATCTATCTTGCCAGAGATGTCCCACTTTCTTGTATTTGGAATTAAAATATGAAGTATAAACTTGATTTACTCCTTTCATAATCCTACTTAATATCTTCGATTCGCTAACTTCGATTATGAGATGGACATGGTTGGGCATCAGACAATAACAGTAAAGCTTAAATTTATATTTCCTTTTGTATTTAGTTAAAATATCCAAATATATCTCATAATCATGCAAATCCCTAAAAACTAATTGTTTTTGGTTTCCCCTTGTGATAATATGATAACATCCATTATCGATAGTAAACCTTGCTGTTCTTGGCATACTCATCACCTCCTAACACAATAGACGCATAGATTATTAATCTCTAACAGAAAAGTGTTGCTACAGGGACACACTCTGCTTCAAGTTGAGGGACACACCTTGATTTGAATCCAGAACCGTCCCTAATTAAAGATGAATGATTATGATGTTATAGTTATTGGCGCAGGGCATGCGGGTATTGAGGCAAGCCTTGCCTCCAGCCGTATGGGTGCTAAGACCGTGCTCCTTACCTTAAAAAAAGATACCATCGGACTGATGAGCTGCAATCCGGCAATCGGAGGTGTGGGCAAGGGCCAGCTGGTTAAGGAGATAGATGCCCTGGGCGGCCAAATGGCGCTGGCAGCAGATGCCTGCGGCATGCAATTTAGAATACTCAATGCCTCCAAGGGGCCTGCAGTGCAATCTTCCCGCGCACAGATAGATTTAGAGATGTATAAAAAGTATATGCGTGGCGTTATTGAAACCCAAAAAAATCTATTCACGAGGGAAGCTGAGGTGAAGAAATTAATCGTTGAGGGTAATCAGGTAAAGGGCGTAATAACGGATAAGAATGAAGAGATTTTATCAAGCGCAGTAGTTATCTGTCCGGGGACTTTTTTAGACGGGTTAATCCATGTCGGCTTGAATCATTTTAGCGCAGGTAGAATTAATGAGCCTGCCTCAATAGGCTTGGCGAATAATTTAAAAGATTTAGGATTCCGGTTGCTTAGATTCAAAACCGGGACCTGTCCGCGGCTGGATAAGAATTCGATAGATTTTTCTCTTCTCACAGTCCAGAAAGGGGATGAGCCGCCTAAGTCATTTTCCTTTTCTACCCGGGAACTCAAAACAAAACAAATTCCATGTTACATTACCTATACCAACAAAAATACCCATAAGATAATCCGTAACAATTTAGACCGCTCTCCGCTCTATACCGGATTGATTAAGGCAGCGGGGGTTAGATACTGCCCTTCCATAGAGGATAAAATCGTAAAATTTAGCGATAAGGAAAGGCACCAGGTATTTCTGGAGCCGCAAGGCTATGAAACTAATGAAATTTATCCCAATGGATTATCTACCAGCTTGCCTGAAGACGCGCAATTGGAGATTCTGCATTCAATCAAGGGATTAGAAGAAGTTAAGGTAATCCGCTTTGGATACGGGATAGAACATACAGTTGTAGAGCCTACTCAAGCTTATCCGACTCTTGAAACAAAGTTAATCAAGAATCTTTACCTTGCCGGACAAATCAACGGGACTACCGGCTATGAAGAGGCAGCAGCGCAAGGCCTGGTTGCCGGGATTAATGCGGGTTTGCGTATTAGAGGCGAGGCTGCCTTAGTCTTAGAGCGCTCCAATAGCTATATAGGGGTACTACTGGACGATTTAACTACCAAAGGCACCTCTGAGCCATATCGCATGTTTACCTCGCGTGTAGAGTATCGCCTCATTTTACGGGAAGACAATGCAGACATGCGTTTAAGAAAGATTGGTTTTGATTTGGGCCTGGTAAGCCGCAAAGATTACGAAAAGACGCAGGAAAAGGTGGAGGCAGTTAGAGAGGCGATAGCGCTTCTAAAGAAGACCAGAGTTGAGCCAAGCGTAAGCCTCAATACCCAGTTAATCAATCTAAAAACAGCGCCGATAAAAAAGGTTTTGACTTTGGAAGAACTTTTAAAGCGGCCACAGGTAAATTTAGAAAGCTTGAAAAATATTGAACATCTCAGGATCAATATTCCGGAATTTGCTTTGCAACAAGTAGAAATAGAGGTAAAATATTCTGGTTTTATCCAAAGGCAACTAAGGGATGTGGAGAAGTTTAAGAATTTAGAGAGAATAAAACTGCCTGCTTTAGATTATACACTCATACCCGGGCTTTCGCGGGAGATAAAAGAAAAATTGAGTAAATTTAAACCCCTGAATTTAGGGCAGGCATCGCGGATTTCCGGAGTTACGCCGGCAGCAATTTCCCTTTTAATGGTTTACCTGAGGAAAGTAAACGAAACCCAAACTTACAGGACAAAGTGAACAAAAATTATCTCGACCTTAAAAAATTCTGCTTAGGGGTAGGGGCAGATTTATTCGGTGTTGCGGACATAAACAAGATAAAAAAAGATTTTATGCTCCAGCCCCATATTTTAGAAAAAGTTGATAAAGCAGTTTGCTTAGGAATAAGATTATCCAGCTCAATACTTGAAGAAATCACTGATGCGCCGACGAGGTTATATTCCCATCATTACCGCACAGTTAATGCCGTGCTAGACCAGATAGCACTTAAGGCAGCTAATTACATACAAAAAAAAGGCTTTCGCGCTCTACCTATCCCAGCTTCGCAGCTAGTGGATTGGCAGAACCAGAAGGCGCACCTTTCGCATAAAAGAATAGGTTTTCTGGCGGGATTGGGTTGGATAGGCAGGAATAACCTGCTGGTTAACAAAAATCTCGGTGCACAATTGCGGCTTGTTTCCATTCTCACAGATATGCCCCTGAAGATTGATGAGCCGGTTAAACAGGATTGCGCAGGGTGCCGCCTTTGTATTAAGGTATGCCCGAGCCAGGCAATAAAAGAAAGCCCTTCTGATTTCGACCACAAAAAATGTTTTGAAAAATTAAAGGATTTTCAGAAACAACACCTTGTGGAGCAGTGTATCTGCGGCGTCTGCGTTAACGTTTGCAAGGGGCGAAAGAATTAAATGATGTATTTATTATTGGTTTTTATAGTTTTATTAATGGCTGCTGCGGTTGGCTGGTCAATCGGCGCTAATGACGCTGCCAATTCCGTGGGTACTGCTGTCGGCTCAAAGGTATTAACCTTAAGGCAGGCGATTATTCTCATTGTCATATTTGGATTCCTGGGCGCATTTTTGCAGGGTTCTTATGTTACCAAGACCATTGGCAAGGGTATCGTTCCGATTAATGAGTTGGATAAAAATCTCGCTTTATATTTAGCAGTTGTGGCGACATTTTCCGCCTGCGCCTGGGTAGTCTTAGCTACCTATTGGAAGATGCCCATTTCTACCAGCCACTCTATCGTGGGAGCAGTAGCCGGAGCAGGCCTTGCTATAAATGCTGCGGTTAATTGGAGAGTGCTTTTTGATATTTTTATCTGTTGGATTTTTACGCCTATAGGTGCTGCTATTTTAGGATATATCTTTTACCGGATCTTAAAGAATTTATTTTATAGAATTATTAACCGAAAATATCTAAGAGTAATTATAGCGATACTTATCATTTTGAGCGGCTGTTATGTAGCCTATTCCTGGGGGGCTAATGATGTGGCAAATGCCACAGGCGTGATTGCCGGCGTTGGGATACTTACCCCGCACATGAGTGTTGTCTTTGGCGGATTGGCAATAGTATTGGGTATTATGACCTGGGGGTATAAAGTCATAGAGACGATAGGCTCTGAGATAACTCATCTCTTGCCGATCATGGCCTTATCGGCACAGTTAGCCAGCGCGATTAATGTGCATATCTATACTGTTTTCGGGATACCCGTCTCTACCAGCCATTCTATCGTAGGCGCCATTTTTGGCGTAGGTTTAGTCAGGGGGGCGAGGGTAATCAATTTGCGTATCGTAAAAGATATGGCCCTTTGTTGGCTGGCCACCCCCTTTATTTCCGGGGCCATTAGTTTTTTGATTTTAAAAGTTATCACTATCGTTATTAAAATATAAGAAGGAGGTATAAAAATGAGAGAAATCAGGAATATTTTAGGATGGCTCGGAATGGCAGAAGAGCGCGCTATTCTTGTGGATGCCCAGAGCCATGTGGAAGAAACCTACAAAACAGTTAATTATTTCTCGGAAGCAGTCAAGGCGTTTATTCGGGGAGACCTTAGTGCCAAGTCAGTAGCAATTGACAATGTCAGGGAAAGCGAGCACCAGGCGGATTTATTACGTTCTAAAATGGTCAAGGAGCTTTCTGAAGGGCTGCTTCTTCCTCCGGACAGGGAGGACCTGATGCATTTTGTAAAGACGCTGGATAAGATTGCCGATTGGACTAACGGGGCGGCCAGAATATTGGGTTTTATTGAACACAAACTGCCGGATAATATCTTAAAAAATATATCTACTGCCACAGACTTAATCTTTACTTCGATATCCAAACTTAAAGAAGGTATCCAGGCGATTACCAAGAACGACCTGAAAAAAGCGCTCCTGGACTGCGAGGATGTTGACCGTATTGAACATGAAGCAGACGACCAGAAAAAACTTTTAATCGAATCAATTATACATGCAAGGCTTGAGCCGACCAGCCTATTATTAAGTTATCAGTTAGCCGAATACATGGAGGGGGTTACAGACAAGATAGAAGATGCCGCTGATTTCATTAAAGTTATAGCCATAAAATCAAAGTAATCTCCATGGCGCAAATCAATATTTTCTTGACCCTTTAAGAAATTATGGTATTATATAGAATAGGCATTTTAGAAAGCCCTGTGTTTATACCTATTCAACTATAAATACGTTAAAGGAGTAAAAAATGGAAAATAATATAGAGAACATTAAATTGCTAATAGTTGATGATGAAGTAAAAATCTGCGATTTAGTCAAAACTATTCTGAGCAAGATGGGCTACACTGTTTTTACTGCTTTAAATACAGAAACAGCCATGGAAGCAGTAAAAAAAGAAAGGCCTAACTTGGTGCTCCTGGATATCGGCATGGGCGCTGAATCAGGGCTGGATGTCTTACCTAAAATAAAAGAGTTCGATAAGAACATAAAGGTGGTTATGCTTACCGCCATGGAAGACGAAGAGAATATCCGTCAGTCTAAATCCTTGGGTGCCGATGATTATATGGTTAAGCCTCTTACAGCAGATTATCTTAAAAATGTTATCTACCAGAAGTTATCATATATGATCGGCCGGCAGAAAGATAAAAAGTAGAGATGCAATAGGAGGTAATTTATACACCGCTGCCCCCAAAAAGGGGGTATTTTTATTAGAGAGGGAGGGGATATGGAAGAAATCCTGGAAATCCTGGAGAAAGACGGTAGGCTATCGGTAGAAGATATTGCACGGATGTTGAAGAAGAAACCCGCAAGCATAAAGCAGGCAATAAAAAAATATGAAAAGGATGGGGTAATATTAAAATATAAGGCGGTAATCAATAGAGAGTTAATCAGGGACACAGATTCAGGTGTGCGGGCATTAATTGAAGTCAATATTACGCCGCAGAAAGACCTGGGGTTCGATAGGATTGCCGAGCGCATTTATTCATTCCCGGAAGTTTCAAGCTGCTATCTTATCTCCGGCACTTATGACCTGCTTTTGATTGTGGAAGGAAAAGATTTGCATACCGTAGCCAGCTTCGTAGCTGAAAAATTAGCTCCCCTGGAGAATATTAGGGGCACAACCACGCATTTTCTTTTGAAAAAATATAAGGAAGACGGGATTATTCTAAAACACAGGGAAGAGAACAAAAGGATAGCAATTTCATATTGAGATTCGAAAATCATACAGGTCGATAGTCAATAGTCTATAGTCAAGAACGTTTATATGAAAAATATTATTTCTAAAAAAGTCCAAAATATGCAGCCTTCCGGAATCCGGGCATTTTTTGATTTAGTGCTCGGTATGAAAGAAGTTATTTCGCTTGGCGTAGGTGAGCCGGATTTCGTTACCCCCTGGCAGATACGCGAAGCAGGCATATATTCTTTAGAGCAGGGTTTTACCTCTTACACCTCAAATAAAGGGCTTTATAAACTTAGGTTAGCCTTAAGCCGCTATTTGAAGCAGAGGCACAGTTTAGATTACTCTGCGGAAGATGAGATATTGATTACGGTGGGGGTAAGCGAGGCCATGGATTTGACACTGCGTGCGATTATTAACCCCGGAGATAGAATATTAATACCTGTGCCCAGTTACGTTTCTTACGGCCCGGTTACAGAATTAGCCGGCGGTATACCTATATATATTGACACCAGTAAGCAAGGTTTTAAGATTACGCCGCGTCTTTTAGAAAAACATATCGATAAAAAGACAAAAGGGATAGTTTTGAATTATCCCACCAATCCTACAGGCGTTTCTTACACTCGTAAGGAATTGAGTGAGATCTGCCGGGTTTTATTAAAACATAAATTAATCTGCATCTCGGATGAGGTTTACGCAGATTTAACTTATGATTTTGAGCATACTCCATTTGCTACGCTTAAAGGCGCAAAAAACAATACTATTTACCTGGATGGATTTTCTAAAAGTTATGCCATGACCGGTTGGCGCATAGGTTTTGCCTGCGGGCCAAAGGAAATGATCCAGGCGATGACCAAGGTGCACCAGTATACTATCATGTGCGTACCCATAACTTCCCAGATGGCTGCCTGCGAAGCGCTGCACAGCGGCAGAAAATCGGTAGAAGAAATGAAGCGCGAATATAAACGAAGAAGGGAATTTGTAGTGGGTGAATTAAACCGCCTGGGCCTTTCCTGCTTGAGGCCGCAGGGGGCTTTTTATGTTTTTCCCTCAATCAAGAATACGGGTTACAGCTCCATGGATTTTTCTCAACAGCTGTTAAGAGAGCAAAAGGTAGCTGTGGTCCCGGGGACAGCTTTTGGTAAGACAGGGGAAGGCTATATCAGGATTTCTTATGCCTCAAGCCTTGACCACTTGAAAGAAGCACTGCTTAGAATAAATAATTTTCTTAAAGACAATCGGAGGAAAAGATGAGAAGCCTTAAGCCTAAAACAAAATCAGATATTATTAAGCTGGTAAAAGCGCACAAGGTCAGATATATAAGGTTATGGTTTACTGATGTATTAGGGTTCCTGAAAGGTTTTACCATAACCATAGAAGAATTACCGCGCGCATTAGAAGATGGTATGGGGTTTGATGGTTCTTCCATCGAAGGTTTTGCGCGTATCGAAGAGTCGGATATGATTGCCAGGCCGGATCCTGCCACATTTGCTATCCTTCCCTGGGAGTCTAAAGAGCAGCCGGTAGCGCGCATGTTTTGCGATATCCATACTCCCAATGGCAAGCCCTTTGAGGCTGACCCAAGGTTTGTGCTGAAGCAGAATTTAGCCAGGGCAAAACAGATGGGATTTACCTACTATGTGGGGCCGGAGCTGGAATATTTTTATTTTAATAACCCAAAAAACACCATTGTCTTAGACCGGGGAGGATATTTTGACTTGACTCCTCTCGATGTTGCCCAGGGTGTGCGTAACGACACGGTGAGCGCCTTAGAGGATTTGGGGATTATTGTGGAGTATAGCCACCACGAGGTTGCTTCAAGTCAACATGAGATAGACTTGCGTTACACTGATGCCCTGACGATGGCAGATAATGTTATGACCTACCGCCTGGTAGCCAAAGAGATTGCACAGGCAAAAGGCTTGCACGCTACCTTTATGCCCAAGCCGGTATTCGGTATTAATGGCTCCGGTATGCATACGCACCAGTCGTTATTCAAGGGAGAGAGGAATGCCTTTTTTGATGCCAAGGCAAAATACCATCTTTCGGAAATCGGCAGGTTTTTTACTGCCGGGCTCTTAAGGCATGCCCCGGAGATTACCTCAATTACCAGCCAGTGGGTTAATTCTTATAAACGTTTGGTCCCCGGCTACGAGGCACCGGTATATATTTGCTGGGCACAGATGAACCGTTCTGCACTTATACGCGTGCCTATGTATAAACCCGGCAAAGAGAAGGCTACCCGTATTGAATACCGTTCTCCTGACCCTGCCTGTAATCCATACCTTGCTTTTGCGGCAATGTTGGCAGCAGGCTTAGATGGGATTGAGAAAGAATATAAATTGCCCGAGCCCGCCAATGACAATATTTATCATATGGATGAAGAGCAACGGGATAGGTTAGGCATAAAATCACTCCCTGAAGATTTGCTGGAGGCGATCAAGATTACAGAAAACAGTAAGTTGGTAAAAGAATGTTTGGGCGAGAAAGTCTTTGAATATTTCATCCGCAATAAGAAAGTGGAGTGGGATGAATATAAAGCCCAGGTAACACAATACGAAATAGATAAATATCTTCCGATACTTTAAGCGAAACCATGCCAAAGGCACAGAAGCATTATCAGGCGTACCTTAAACAGATTGAGTTACTTTCTAAGGTAGCAAACCTAATTACCTCCGGTTTATACCTGGAGGAGCTCCTGAGGATTGTTGTGCAAATTACTGCGGAAATCATGAATTCAAAGATTTGCTCTCTCATGCTGTTAGACCCGCAGAAGAAAGAACTGGTGGTTAAGGCAACGCAATCTATTTCAGAAAGCTATAATAAGAAACCTAACATTAAATTGGGAGAAGGGATTGCCGGTATAGTGGCATTGGAGAATAAGCCGCTGTGCGTTTTAGATGTTAAAAAAGACAACCGTTATCTGAACAGGGATATCGCCGAGAAAGAAAGTTTATATTCTTTGGCCTGTGTGCCTTTGGCTGTAAAAAACCGGGTCATCGGCGTGTTAAATGTTTATACGTCCAAAAAACATCTTTTCACCAAGCCAGAGTTGGATGTCTTAACTGCCGTGGCTAATCAGGCAGCAGTAGCCATTGAGAATGCGGAGTTGGATCTTAGGGCACGCAGCGCTGAAGAGGCCCTGACAACCAGGAAGGTTGTCGAACGGGCAAAAGAAATCCTTTCGCAGGAAGCAAATATCTTACCTTCAGAAGCCTACCGTCTGATTCAGAAGCAGAGTATGGACAGCCGCAAGACAATGCGCGAGATTGCTGAAGCCATAATTTTAGCCAAAGATATAAAAGGGAAAAAGGCCTAAAGAGCTTTAACATGCAAAAAGAGAACCTGCGCATAGCTATTTCACAAATTAATACTACCGTCGGAGACTTAGAGGCAAATTGCAATAAGATAGCGCAATATATCCAGAAAGCGAAAGCCCAGGGAGTAGATATAATTACATTTCCGGAGCTCGCACTTGCCGGTTACCCGCCAGAAGACCTGCTGCTTAAGCCGAAATTTATCGCAGATAACCTTAAAAAGATAAAGGAATTAGCCAAAGTTGTCGATAATATTCTTGCCATAGTTGGTTTTGTAGATAAAGAAGGCAAGGATATTTACAATGCTGCCGCAGTAATTTATAACCGTAAAATTCAGGGCGTATGCCATAAGATATTTCTGCCGAATTACGGCGTCTTTGATGAAGAACGGTATTTTTCACCCGGGAAAGAGTGCCTGCTTTTTAAATTCGGAAAATTTAACTTTGGCGTGGACATCTGTGAGGATATCTGGCATTTTGACGGGCCTACAAAGGCACTGGCGAGGTCCGGGGCAAGGTTCATACTCAATATAAATGCCTCTCCGTATTATGCCGGTAAAATTAAAGACCGGGAAGAAGTGGTTAAAAAGCAGGCTAAGGCAAATCGTATTGCTATCGCATATACAAATTTAGTCGGCGGACAGGATGAGCTTGTTTTTGACGGCCAGAGCATGCTTGTAGATGCAAAAGGCAAGCTTATCTGCCGCGCTAAAAGCTTTAAAGAGGATTTGCTTATTTTTGATATAGAGGCCTCAAGCTCCGGCATACGCCTTAAGCCTCAAAAGACGGCTGGCGCACTTTCGCCCGATGCCGAAATTTATGAGGCGCTTAAATTAGGACTCTATGATTATTGCTCCAAGAATGGATTCAAGAAGGTAGTTATCGGCCTAAGCGGAGGCATAGATTCTGCTTTGGTCGCTACTGTTGCCTGTGATGCTTTAGGCAGAGAGAATGTCACTGCGGTATTTATGCCTTCTAAGTATTCTTCAACTGAGTCGCAGGAAGATGCAGCCGGGCTTGCGCAAAACCTAAAAATTAAACTTCTACATATCCCCATAGATGAAATCTACAGCACATATCTGGCAGCACTTAAAGAGCAATTCAGCGGCCTTACGCCAAACACAGCTGAAGAAAACATTCAGGCGCGCATCAGGGGGAATATTCTGATGGCGCTCTCAAACAAGTTCGGGTGGCTGGTGTTGACAACGGGGAATAAATCGGAAATGAGCACTGGTTATGCTACGCTTTACGGAGATATGGCAGGAGGGTTCGCCTTAATTAAAGATTGCCCCAAGACTTTAGTTTATAAGCTGGCTAACTACAGGAATTCTTTAGGCCAGGTTATCCCTGAGCGGGTGCTCACAAAAGAGCCCTCTGCAGAACTTAAACCCAACCAGAAAGATTCGGATACATTACCTGCTTATGCAACCCTGGACCCAATTTTAAAGGCATATATAGAAGAAGATAAGGATTTAAGCAGGATTGTCTCCTTAGGGTTTGATAAAAATACGGTTTCCCGCGTTTTGAATATGGTGGATAAGAGCGAATATAAACGCCGCCAGTCACCCCCTGGCGTTAAAATTACACCAAAGGCCTTTGGCAGGGACAGAAGAATGCCCATTACTAACAAGTATAGGGGATAAAACACATTTGGCAAAAGGAAAAAGCGCCCTTTTCCCGGCGAGGAAGAAGCGGCGTTTTTTTATTTAGGGACGGTTCTCAAGCTGAAGGAGAACCGTCCCCGAACAAGTTGAGAACCGTCCCTATTTTATAAAAGCGTTTTCTTGGAAAGGGGCCATGGCCTTGCTATCCTAAGAAATTTGTGCTATATTTTCTAAAAGGGAGTTTTTAAGTGAAGAAAATTGCATTGGCATTATTTTTATTCCTGGTGATGTTCAATCTCTGCCGGGCAGAAGAGAGAAGTAATGGCAGTAATTATAATTATATGAGTACGTATAATTCTATAACATCCTCTGCCGCAAGCGCAGGCAGGGATGCAGCAATGCAGGCACAGAATAACTTAAATGCCTTCAGAAATACTGTACGCCAGCAAACGCCTCCGTCGCAGATGTATCAACAGCCGAAATTTCTCAAGCAAAATTCTCCTGCCTTTGACTATTCACAGAAAAACTTAACTACTCAAAACCTGAATACGCAGCTTAATTATTCCCAGCAGTTAAACAAGTTGAAACAGGATGCCGTAAAACACCAGAATCAGGGAATTAATCTTGCCGTCCCGCCGCTTCTAAACCCAAGGGAATTTAAGGACGACCCCTCCAAAACAGTTATTCCGGTTGACTCCCATACACAATAGAGTTTAAAACAGTTCCTATCTGCTATTTTACAAGATTTCTTGAAACTTTAATATTTTCAATAAGTTAATTACCTGATAAAATACAAAAATTTATCTTGACAAGGCTAGTTTTGAGTAATAAACTAAAAACAATATATACCCCCAATTTCCTATCCTAATAAGGGAAAAATTAAGTAAAAGAGGAGGTTTTAATGCCCAGGATTAGTCTAAGAAAGCATATTCTTTCTAGTCTCGTTTTTTTGTCTTTTTTATTAGTTTATAGCGAAATTCCGGCTCAAACCGTCTCTGAGTCTGAGACTGCAGGCGGAATACAGAAGCAGGAGGAGAACCTTGAGAAGATGCAGCGACTGGAACAAAAAATCACGGAGAAGAAGAAAAAGCCGGAAATAGAAGATAAAGAAGAAGGGCCAGCGCCCTTACCTGAAGGAGAAAAAGTCTTCATTAAAAAAATAACGGTAGAAGGGACAACTTTATTATCCGAAGCCGAAATTACCAAAATTATTTCCCAGTTCCAAGGCAAAGAGCTTACCCTGGCTGACATGCAAAAGGTAGCTGATTTGATTACCGATGCCCTGAGAAAGAAGGGTTATGCTACCTCACGGGCGTACCTTCCGCCACAGACCATCGCTAAAGATGGAATCTTAAAAATAAAGGTGGTAGAAGGTAGAGTCGGTGAAATCAACATAAAGGGCAACCGTTATTTTAAGACCGCTTTGTATAAAAAAAAATTAAAGCTGCAACCAGGTGAATACTTTGCCTACCCTTCGCTTCAGCGTTCTTTAGTTTCTATCAATGAGAACCCTGACCGTCTTGCCAAAGCCATTCTTGCGCCGGGTAAAAAACCAGGCACTACCGATATAATATTAGAGGTAAAAGATAAACTCCCCATTCATGTGGGCTATGAGTATGATAATTTTGCTGCCCGTTCTCTTGGCAGGGACAGGCAGGCAGTAGTATTTGAACACAATAACCTCTTGGGTTTTGATGATAAGCTATATTTTAAGTTTCAGCGCTCCGAGGATTCTTTGTACACTTCCAAGAGTGCCCGTTATCTTTTTCCCGTAGACGATACATTGGAATTGGGGCTTACCGGCCTCTATAGCCGCTCCAGATTAGGCAGGGAGTTTTCAGTTCTGGACTCGCGCGGAACAGCAATGATTATCGGGGCATTTATGAATAAAGCCCTGATTGCTAAAGATAACCTGGATTTACGGTTAAACTTTGGATTTGATTATAAGAAAATCCGTAACTATCTATTAGGCGGAATTGAGATTTCCCGCGATGATGTAAGGGTATTCAAGCTCGGTTTTGATTTAGATGCGATAGATAAATGGGGTAGAAATATTCTGACTGCAGAGCTTGACGGAGGCGTACCGAGGATGTGGGGAGGGCTGCTTGATAAAGACCCCAGGGCTTCGCGAGTCGGTGCAGGCGGAAAATTCTTCAAAGGCGCTTTTAATTTCTTTAGGCTTCAACCCATGCCTTTTTCATCTACTATCCTTTGGAAGAATACCGCACAACTGTCTAATTATACGCTTGTGGCTGCCGAGCAATTCCAGATCGGCGGGCCCTTAAGCGTAAGGGGTTATCCTCCGGCAGAATTCTCAGGAGATGGAGGAATATCCACTTCATTGGAATGGACTTTCCCCTTTTATTTTATCCCCAAGAAAATAAATGTTCCTTTCACCAAGGAAAAAGTTTATGATAGATTGCGCGTTGCGCTTTTTTATGACTGGGCTACTGTGCATTTAAACAAGATTCAGCCCGGGGATAAAAAATACAGGGTTCTTAAAGCAGCTGGTTTCGGATTCAGATTTAACATTATTGAGCGCTTATCGGCTAAAGTAGACTTTGGCTATCCTTTGGATAAGAATCCTTCTGACAAGGACCATTTACACACCTGGGTAGAGTTTACCTGTAAAATTTAACAAATAAATTTTTTCTCTTCGGCCCTTGAATTTTAGGGCAAAATATGTTATACTCTGTCCACTTTAAGGCATTTTCTTTAAGATGAAAGTCCTACAAAATAATAAGGTTGGGTACTTTAAAAGATGATTAATTTACCAGCAAGTCTTGCCTCTTTGTTTCCAGCCATTTCCCATACATATAATAAAGGTAAAAATTGTTAACGAATAAAAATAGTAACATTAAAGGAGGAAGTAATGTCTAAGAAGCCCTCAAAATTTATTGCTTTGCTTATTTCTCTTGTTTTAATCTTTCAGCCGGTTATCGGCTATTCCCTGCCGGAAGGATGGGAAGTGCAGTTCGGGAATGCCAATTTTGATTACGATACCTTGAATCAAATCCTTAATATTTTTATGTCCTCCGACAGGTTGATTACGAACTGGGAAAGCTTTTCCATCGCCCTTAACGAGATTGTCAATTTCTTCATGCCCTCTGCTGACAGCATTGCCTTAAACAGGGTAGTAGGAATGGACCCTTCCCAGATATTAGGCCACCTGAATTCTAACGGCAAAATCTTCCTGATTAATCCCAATGGCATCTTGTTTGGCTCTAACTCTAGAGTAGATACCGCGGGATTAGTCGCCTCTACCTTAAATATCACCAACGAAGACTTCTTGGCCGGAAGATTTACCTTTTTTGGCCAGGGTGGCTCGGTAGTTAATCAGGGGTATATTAATACACCCGGTGGTTATGCAGTCCTTCTAGGCTCAAACGTAGAGAATGCAGGGATTATCGAAGCAAATTTAGGTAGCGTAGTTTTGGCTGCCGGCCAGAGAATAACGCTTAATTTAGACCCGCAGGGTTTAATCAGCGTGGTGGTAGATGAAGCAGTAACCCAGAATTTGACCGGTGCGCAGGATGCCGTAAAAAATACCGGCAGGATTACCGCTGATGGCGGAAGAGTAATTTTGACTGCTAAGGCATTAGATGGCGTGTTTAATCGAGCGATTAATAATGAAGGAGTAATTGAGGCAAGGAGCCTGATAAATAGGAGAGGCGAGGTATATTTATTGGCCGGCGGAGAGAATTCAGTGGTTGCCAATACAGGCACTATTGATGTCAGCGCAAAAGAATCAGGCGCTAACGGCGGTTTTGTGGAATTAAGCGGAGGCCAACTCGATTTTGTTAACGGTATTATAAATACAGGAGAGACCGGTGAAGTAGTTTTTGACCCCTGGAATTTTTATATTGGAGACCTTGTAGAGTGGTTCCTGCAACACCTCAGTGGTTCTGCCACCATAAAAGCCCGCAATAACATTTATACCATTCTTGGTGATTTCGGAGGGGATGATATTCTCAATTTATATAATTTCGTTTCAGGTAGAACTTTTACGCTACAAGCAGGCAATAGTATTTATCTGAATAACGATTCTATTGTTACTCAGGGCGGAAATATACGCCTTCTTGCTGATGCAGCCGGTGATTACGGTTGGCCTTGGGGTTGGGTAAATTCTGATGGGCAAGGAGATATCTATCTG
>JAQUAH010000080.1 GCA_028687345.1 Candidatus Omnitrophota bacterium
TCTGCCGGTTCATCTGAAAATCGAGCATCATGAACCGGAGGACGTCAACCGTTATTACCGTGCAGCCGACGTCTGCATGGTGACAAGTCTGCATGACGGCATGAATCTGGTGGCCAAAGAATATGTGGCGGCAAAGAAGGATTTTTCCGGGGCATTAATTTTAAGTCAATTTACCGGCGCTGCGCGAGAATTAACGGATGCTATTCAAATCAATCCTTACTCCATAGAAGAATTTTCCGAGAGTATAAAATTATCTATTGAAATGCCTTCCGAAGAAAAAAGAAAACGTATGGAGAACATGCGTAAGGTAATAAGCGAAAATAACGTTTACCGTTGGGCCGCACATATTATTACAGAATTGACCGCCCTGAAGAAAATCTAATATTTTATGTCTGCTGATAGGAGGTGCTGACATTATGAATCAAACTTTAGCTTTGTTTATCCAGCATTCAACTGAGCTTGTTATACCGCTGAGTATATTCTTGATTACTGTAATCGTTGGCTATATTGTAAGGAAGTTTTTATTCACGCGTCTTTCTTCCTGGACAGGTAAGTCATCAACCAAGATAGATGATATTATTATTGAAGCGACAAAAGGTCCATTTCTTATTTGGTGTCTGATGTTGGGCATATATTTTGCGCTTGAATTTTCTAAATTACCGCAGGAATGGGTGCATGTTACAGGAAAAATTATGCTTGTGCTTGGGATGTTTTCTGTAACCTTCGTTTTAGCGAGTATCTCAACAAGATTGGTAAAAATATATTCTGGAAAGCTAGAAGCAGCGCTTCCTGTAACCAGCCTTACCCAGAATATTGCCAGGATAATTATATTCGGGATTGGGATTCTAATAATTCTAAATAGTTTAGGCATATCCATCACGCCAATCTTAGCCACTTTAGGCGTAGGAGGCCTGGCAGTTGCTTTGGCCTTACAGGATACGCTTTCTAATCTTTTTTCCGGCTTTCATATTACTATATCCAGGCAAATCAGAATCGGAGACTATATAAAGCTGGAAAGCGGAGAAGAGGGATATGTAACTGATATTAATTGGCGCACAACTAAAGTTAGGATGTTGCCAAATAACATAGTATTAGTCCCTAACGCAAAATTAATTCAGTCAATCGTAACCAATTATTATCTCCCCGATCAAGAGATGGCTGTTTTAGTCAATCTCGGAGTACATTACAATAGCAACCTCAAGAAAGTAGAGAAGATTACGTGCGAGGTAGCCAGAGAGGTTATGAAAGAGGTTCCCGGAGGGGTTCCTGAATTTGACCCATTTATCCGTTATCATACCTTTGCCGATTTCAGCATTAATTTTACAGTAATATTAAGGGCTAAAGAATTTGTTGATCAGTATCTTGTTAAGCATGAATTTATAAAAAGACTTCATGAACGTTATGATAAAGAAGGCATAATAATACCTTATCCGATCAGAGCGGTAAACTATAAACAGGAGAAGGCAGGTTAGAATTATTGAAGGAGTAAAATTATGCAGGTAAAAGAAGTAATGTCAAAAGAGGTAATTACTGTAAAACGCTCCACAACACTGAAGCAGTTATTAGATATATTTACCACGTTTCACGTATTTCCTTTGGTACCTGTGATTGAAGGTGATAACGTCCTCGTAGGTATTGTTTCTTTTCGCAATCTTATTAATGTATTTCAACCACATCAATCACAAATGTTAAAGACAGTACCTTTTCTGGATGAAGAAGAGGAAGATATATTTAAGGTAGAGTTTACTGAAGAAGTGGGCAGTTTGGTAGTTGCCGAGGATATCATGGAGAAGAAATTTGTCGCGATACAAGAAGATGCTTCTTTAGAAGAAGCCTACAAACTAATGAAGTTGCATCTTAAAGAAGAATTTCCCGTGGTTAACAGGGCAGGGAGATTATTGGGAATGGTTGGCATCTTTGATATAGTGCGCTATATTTTTCGTCAAAAAGGCGTTATTAAATGAATACAATTTTAGGGCTCGGTTTTATTCTGCTTGCAGGATTATTTTCAGCAAGGTTAATAAATAAGATTAAGTTTCCAGCGGTAACTGCTTATCTTTTACTGGGTATAGTTATCGGACCCTCAGTTTTTAAACTCATCCCTAATAATATTATAGGCGCCTCCGGCCTTATTTCAAACATAGTCTTAGGCATAATTGCCTTTAGCATAGGTCAGAATTTTTCTATAGATAATTTTCGCAGGATTGGTAAATCAGTTATATGGATTTCAGTTCTAGAAGCTTGCGGCGCTTGGGTTTTGGTTACTCTGATATTTCTCATTCTCTTAAAACAACCACTTTATATCTCGCTTATCTTTGGGGCTATCTCATCAGCCACTGCCCCTGCAGCCACCATTATGGTTATCAGAGAATATCGTGCCAAAGGCAACTTTACCGATACCCTTTTGGGGGTGGTTGCTATTGACGATGCTTGGTGTCTTATTATATTTGCTATTTCCCTGGCAATATCACAGGCTATTTCTAATCATATGTTGGCTACCTTTTTCTTAATAAGAGTCTTCTTTAATTCCATTTTAAGTATATTCGGCGCCTTTATTTTAGGGGGCGTAGTAGCGATCGCATTATACTATCTTTCTCGATATCTGCGCACGCAAACAGAGCTTCTAATTTTTACCTTGGGTTTTGTTTTCTTAAATATAGGAATTGCTGTATGGCTAAGACTCTCTGTTCTTCTGGCGAACATGTTCTTGGGAGCAATACTGGTTAATATTAATAAATCAACATTCAATTTTTTTGATACTTTAAAAACAGTTGACTCTCCGCTATTTCTGCTTTTTTTTGTCTTGGCAGGCGCAAATTTAGAGATAGGGATTTTAGATAGATTGGGGCTAATCGGTTTGGCATACCTTATATTTCGGGTGGTTGGTAAGCTTATAGGTGCGGGTTTGGGCGCACGTATTTCTGGTGCCTCTGGAAGTATAAGAAGATACTTGGGATTGGGTTTAGTTCCTCAAGCGGGCGTGGCCTTAGGGTGTGCCCTTATTGCCAAAAGCGACTTTCCCAAAGTAGGGGGTATGATTTTTACTACTATTATTGCTACTACGGTTGTCTATGAATTAATCGGTCCGCTATGCACAAAATTTGCATTACAAAAAGCGGGCGAGGTAGTTGTTGAGCATGGACAAAATATATGAAGAATCTTTTTAAATACTGGGATGATTTGAAAGATAAATTAAATAATAAGTATATTATGCTATTTTTAGATTACGATGGGACATTGGCGCCTATCGTTAGCACGCCCGAGAAGGCACTTATTTCTAAAGAGGTAAAGTACTTGATTAGCGAGTTATCAAAAATTCCTAATTGTAAATTGGCAATTATCAGCGGTCGGGCCTTAAAAGACATCAAGAATATTGTGGGCTTGAAAGGAATTATTTATTCTGGAAATCACGGCTTAGAAATAGAAAGGCCAAAGATTAAATTTGAAAGTCAGGTTTCAGCGAGATACAAAGCAACTCTTGAGCTAATAATGGAGGATTTAAAGAAGAGGCTCTATTCTATAAAAAATGCCTTTATAGAAGACAAGGGCCTTTCATTAAGCATCCATTATCGGTTAGTAGACAAAAAGGATATTCCTAAAGTTAAGACTATTTTCCACGAAACTATTATCCTTTACCTGGTAAGAAATAAGATTAAGGTTAAAACCGGCAAGATGGTTTTGGAAATAAGGCCTCCTTATGAGTGGGATAAAGGTAAGGTTGTGATGTGGCTATTGGCAAGGCAACAGTTTGCCCTAAAGGACAACGGTGTTTTCCCTATTTATTTGGGAGATGATGTAACCGATGAGGATGCATTTAACGTACTGAAGAATAGAGGGATGACTATATTTGTAGGTAAACCCAAACCATCTCACGCCAGATATTATCTAAAGAATACTGATGAAGTCGGAGAATTCTTAAAAAGAATTTTAGAAATACAGGAAGGCAAGCTCACATGATGACACTAATAAAAGCCAAAGAGCCGTTCAGATTTTATACAAGATTGCATTTGACCGAATTGACAGGCTTAAAGGCATCTACCTTGGGCCAGTTAAGCTCCTTGATTAAAAAAGTCCCGGGTTCCTGCATCTATCACCATACGCACCGTTTTCTTCAACAGCATCAATATCTTTCACCTGAGCCGCCCAATGATTTTGCCTACTGGGTGACCGAGGCGTTAAGCGAAGATGAATTAGGCGAGAAATTAGCCAGCATTGATACTATTCAATATTCATCTATACGCAGCCTCAGGGATAAGATTGCAGATACAATTGATGAATATCTGGAGCATAACCGGGTTGCAGAGTTAAAATTTAGCCGCCTGGGAGAAGAATTTTATTTTATTAAATCAAAAAGTTTTTTACTCCCTACGAATTATCTTGTCTATGACTTAAGGGAATTTGTAGATGTATTAAAAAAGGTAACCCTTGATTCCATATATTTCCATATATTTGAGGCGCGCCTTAGGCTTGAGAAGGGAAAGAATGATTTTTCTAACTGGATAGAGACCTCTTTGGGCGATACGGCATTGGCAAATGCACTCTCAAAGCTTGACCCTTACACATTTACGCTGGAGGATTTACGCAAAGCCGTTATCCGGATAATAGAGAGAAGGTTGTCAGAATAGATGATAAAAATTAATGACTATATACCTATTGTCGGAGAATCTATTATAGAGGATTTAAGGCTTCTTGCCCAGAAGCTAAAAGGGATATCCGTTAAACACATCAATTCCACAAGCGCAGGCGGAGGCGTAGCAGAGATATTAAACAGGATGACCCCCCTGCTTAAGGACTTAGAAGTTGATGTTTACTGGGATGTGATAAGAGGGGATGAGCGCTTTTTTGAGGTAACCAAGAAATTCCATAATGCATTGCATGGAAGGCCTGAGAAAATAGAACAGGCTGATTTCGATGTCTTCATGGAAAACAGCCGTAAAAATATAAATGAGATAGATACAGGCACAAATATTGTTTTTGTGCATGATCCCCAGCCGATTGCCCTGATAAACAAAAAGACCGATAACAAATGGATCTGGCGTTGCCATATAGACGTATCCAATCCCCATGGAGGCGTATGGAAATTTCTTAATGATTTTATTGTAAGGTATGATTCAATCGTCTTTTCCGCTCCCATTTTTTCGCAGCCGCTTCCTATAAAGCAGTTTCTTATATCTCCTTCAATTGACCCCTTAAGCGACAAGAACAAAGAATTGCCGCAGGAAACCATTGACTCTGTTTTAAAGAAATATAACATTACCCCCGATAAACCGATTATCACGCAGATTTCCCGTTTTGACCGCTTAAAAGACCCGTTAGGCGTTATTGAGGCATATTTAGAGGTAAGGAAATATATTGATTGCCAGTTAATTTTAGCCGGAGGGACTGCAGCTGACGACCCGGAAGGAATTCAGGTTTTAGAAGAGGTAAAAGAGAAAGCACAGCAAGACCCCGATATCCATATATTGCTGCTGCCGCAAAATGATATCGAAGTCAATGCGTTACAGAGGGCTTCCACAGTAATTGTGCAAAAGTCTATAAGGGAGGGTTTTGGCCTGACGGTGACTGAAGCCTTATGGAAGGCAAAGCCGGTAGTAGCGTCTCATGTCGGAGGCATCCCTTTCCAGATAAAACATAAATATTCAGGGTTGCTTTGCCATTCTGTTGCAGGCGCGGCATTTGCTTTGAAACAGCTGTTAAATAGCCCGGAATACGCGAAAAAATTAGGAGAAAACGGGAAGGAGCATATAAGAAATAATTTCTTAATTACGAGGCATATCAGGGATTATATGTTGCTGTTCCTTTCTCTTTACCACACAGAAGACGTAGTGTATTTCTAGCCTATCATGTACTTAGCATTTCCACTATCTTATCTTCCAGCATACTAATAGTAACTGGCTTTTCCATATAGCTGCACTTGTCTAAATGCTTAATCACCTCAGTTTTTATTTCATCTGTTAAGGCAGCGGTCAGCATAACTACCGGTATATCAACGGTTTCTTTGTCTTTCTTAAGCAGGTCCAGGACCTGAAAACCATTTAGGCCGGGCATTAAAATATCTAAAAAAATTAAATCCGGTTTGAGTTTTTTTACGAGATCAAGCGCATTCTTGCTTTCGCTCTCTGTCGTAACTTCATATTTTCCGGTTTTCTCAAGGCTCATCTTAAGTATTCTGGTAAAATCCTTTTCATCGTCAATTGTCAATATCTTCTTTTTATCCATAAAATTTACCTTATTTCTCTTCCTTAAACAACGGCAGGGTGATAATAAAACGCGTGCCTTTTCCCAATTCCGATTCTACATTTATTAGTCCCTTGTTGCTATCTATAATCTTCCTGACGACACTTAAACCTAATCCGACCCCGGTACCAGGGGGCTTTGTAGTGAAAAATGGGTCAAAAATCTTATTTATTATAGCAGGAGGTATACCTGTGCCTGTGTCTTCTACTTCGCATGTCAAAGCAGTGTCCTCTGGCTGAAATAATTCAGTGACCTTTCTTCCTACGCCATTTTGCAGTTCTTCAAACCTTTTGTTAAGTAGCCGGATAGTTAACGTGCCGCCCTCGACGGGCATGGCATCCAGCGCATTTAAAAATAGATTAGTAAAGACCTGTTCTATCTGGTTCTCATCAACATACACAATTGGATTGGCGCTTTTAAGTTCCTTTATTATCTTCACATTCGCCAAATTCATTTTGTTTGCAACCAGATTAAGAGACTTCTCAATGGTGTTAATTAAATTTACTGCCTGTGGATTTACGGTAGACTGCCTTGAGAAGTTCAGCATGCCTACAACTATCTTATTTGCTCTCTCCGCGCCATCACGCATTTTGGATAAGGTGTCGCGCCATTCCACCTTATCAGGGCCTATATCTTGCTCCAGCAAATCTATCCCTAACATTATTATCCCAAGAGGATTCCTTACTTCATGCGCCAGGCCGCTGGCTAAGGTGCCGATTACTTTCATCTTTTCTGCCTGAATAAGTTGTGATTGCGTATCTTTTAATTCGTCATAAGCCTTCTTAATTTCCTCTTTCTGTTTAAAAAAGTCATCTATTAATCGCGAGATATCGCCAAATTCATTTTTAAGCGTGGTTAAAGGCATCAGGTGTATTGGAGCGGATTCTTTTAATGCAAGGGATATCGTAAATAAAGGAGAGAGTATCCAGTAAGCAACATAAAATAATGAAGAACCAAGCATTATAGTGATAAAGAACAAAAATAATATAAAATCAACTCTTATTGCGCGGTTTATTGTTCTTACGGTGGGAGAGGAGACCTTGACTTTAATGTTGGCGATTTCACTGTGATTCCACGTTCTTAACGGTTTTAAGAAATAAATTACGCCCATTTCCGGGTCATTGAGAGTTTTAGGCAGATTTTCTTTGTTGGGAACAATCTCCAGGCTTGTATCGGTTAACCGGGAGATAAAATTCATATATGCGCTATCCCATAATTTACCGGCAACAAAATACCCCTTAGGCTGTTCTTTTTTTGCAGGGTCGCTGGAAGGGTAAATTGTGGCAGCGCAGATTTCCATAAGCCCATGAGGAGTATCAACAAAGAAATGGCAGAATTTTTTTCTCTCATGTATCCTATCGAAAGCTTCTTTGGGCAGGGGGACTGTCTGGAGTTTTTCGTCATTTAGGTTATTAACAGAATATACCAGGTAACGGTCTGAACTATAAACCCAGGCAGCATTTAAATAGAGGGAATTCAGGCCTGCATAAATATTTGTGTGTGCCCATTCTTTATCCGGCTTTTCAAGAAATCTTACCATTTCGTCACCGGTATAATCATTTATATAGGATTCTAACGGTATCCCGCCC